>DATNQH010000252.1:0-28348 GCA_036704105.1 Leptolyngbyaceae cyanobacterium
CTATGCACATTAGCTTATTAAAAGTATTTAAAATCCTGAAAAAATAGCTTAATTAATTTTGATTGCCGCATTAGGTGGGCTTATGCAAGCGATTAATTGATTAATTTTTTCCTAATTTGTAAAAATTAATTATGCTGCATAATAGATAAAATGGCGTATTTGAAATGTTACGCTATATCAGATTTTTATCACTAAAGTTAGAAACTATTTTTCCCTCGTTACCTATAGTGAGGTAAATTGTGATCGCTAGCACCTTATTTAAATAATATTAGGACAAATAGATTCATCCAATTGACGAGATGGAGGCTGTTCTTGCCAAACTTTAAGTATAGATTGTAACTCTGCCTGCTGAGTTTTGAGCGCTTCCATTTCAGCCGCGATCGCACTTATTTTTTTCTGTAGTTGTTCCTTGACTTCGGGACAAGGTAATTCACCGCGATCGTGCAGTGCTAATAGCGGTTTAATTTCCTGAAGACTCAACCCCAACGATTGGGCGCGTTTGATAAACGCTAGTCGATTCAGTACCTGCGACTGAAACAAACGGTAGCCGCTACTAGAACGTTCTACTGTAGGCGCTAATAACCCTATATCTTCATAGTAGCGAATTGTTTTCACCGACAAACCGCTTAAATGAGCTAATTCACCAATCTTGAGTCGGTTGGTTAAAACCGCATTCTCCATTTTAGTAAAATTTTGTTTTGGTTTGAAATAGTGAAATCGAAACCTAGCGTGGTGGCTTTTTCTTGGAAATCGTCAGCGGTGGTAGTTCCTGACTAGAGGAACTGTAAGGTAAATAATGCTGAGCAACTGGTTGGGATGGTTCTTCTGCACGACGAGAATAGAGCATCCACCATCGCAGAGCGATCGCTATTCCTACAGTTCCCAGCCCAAACGTAAACAACAACCAGCGCTCGTCCAATCCACCAATAACCGCATCAACTAACCCAATCGTAATCAAAAAGCTGGGTATCGGTTCTTTCCTGTACGCTGATTTCAAAAATCTTGGTAATGCGGCATTCATCACAATTTGCTTTGTTTGGTTTTAGCTATCATCTTAGAATTACATACAATCTTAAGACCTACATTTACCTACTACATATATTTAAAGTAATGATTTTAAGAATGAAGGATGAAGGGTGAGTGTTGAGCGGTGGGTGGTGAGTAGTGAGTGGTAAGTAAAAATTAATTACGAATTGCGCTCATGGCGCAAAGAGGGACTTATTTCAGACCAAGCCAAGCCAGTACCCCTTGACCTGTAACATATTCAATGATTGTCATCAGCATAAAGCCAATCATTGCTGCTCGCCCATTTAAACGCTCAGCGTATTCGTTAAATCCAAACTTTGGCTCTTCTAGCCTGGGTGTGGTGGTTGGTTGGGGCTGCGTCATCATGCTCTTAACCTCTGTTGACATCAATAAATTTAACTTAAATTTAACTCCAGCAACACTGTAACTGTGAAGGTGTAAAGAGTTGTCCTGACACAATTCCAGCGCTTAGTTAAATTTTATTACTATAGTACATCTATTGTGCCACTAAATGATAAATGCTGGCGGCTGGGGGCTGGGGGTTAGAACAAGGGTGTAAGAAAGGATGAAGGGTAATTCACAATTAACACTTCATACAGACGTAGCAGTGCTACGTCTCTACTACTTCACACTATGTACAGACGTAGCACTGCTACGTCTTCAAACTTCATACTTATCTTGACACATCAGGATTTGAGGAAAGCTAGCTTAAGCTAGAGACAGCAGTATTCAAAAAATTGGCAATTAGCAAATGGAAATAGGCGTTCCCAAGGAAACAAAGGATCGGGAGTTTCGCGTTGGGCTGAGTCCGAGTAGTGTGCGGGTACTGAGCGAGAACAATCATAACGTCTTTGTCGAAACCGAAGCTGGTATAGGGGCGGGATTCACAGATGAAGATTTTAGCCAAGCGGGGGCGGAGATTGTTTTCACAGCAGAAGCAGTGTGGAATCGGCAGCTAGTTGTCAAAGTCAAAGAGCCATTGCTGAGCGAATATAAGTTTATGCAAAAAGGGCAGCTATTGTTCACTTACTTGCATTTGGCAGCCGATCGCAGTTTAACCGAGCATTTGATCGATTGTGGCATAACAGCGATCGCCTACGAAACTGTCGAACAACCAGGTAGTAACAAACTACCTCTACTCACCCCGATGAGTATTATCGCCGGACGCTTAGCAGTGCAAATTGGGGCAAGATTTCTAGAAAGTCAACAAGGGGGGCGGGGTGTTCTCTTGGGTGGAGTACCCGGAGTTCGCCCTGGTAAAGTTGCCATCCTCGGTGGCGGTGTAGTTGGTACAGAAGCCGCCCGAATTGCTGTAGGTATGGGCGCGGCGGTGCAAATTTTAGATGTGAATGTAGATCGTTTAGCTTATCTAGAAACACTGTTTGGCTCTAGAGTAGAACTACTTTACAGCAACTCCGCTCAGATTGAAGCTGTAGTACCAGAAGCAGATTTACTAATTGGAGCTGTTTTAATACCAGGTCGCAAAGCACCTATCCTTGTAAATCGAAACTTAGTCAAACGAATGCGTCCCGGTTCTGTAATTATTGATGTTGCTGTTGATCAAGGCGGTTGTGTCGAAACCTTGCATCCCACATCTCACACTACACCGATTTATGTCGAAGAAGGCGTAGTACATTACGGAGTTCCTAATATGCCAGGGGCTGTACCTTGGACAGCAACCCAAGCACTGAATAATAGTACCCTACCCTATGTAGTGCAATTAGCTAACATGGGAATGAAAGCACTAGAAATTAATCCAGCCTTAGCCAGTGGTGTGAACGTGCAAAATCATCGCCTAGTGCATCCAGCTATTAAAGAGGTGTTTCCCGATTTAGCTTAATGAAGGATGAAGGATGAGAGGTGAGTGGTAAGAGGTAAGAGGCATTGACTTTTGACTTTTGAATGCACGAGTGATTGACTTCACACTTCATACTTCACACTTCATCCTTTCTAAGCGCCCTTAGTGAGGTTTAAGATGGCTCATTTAAATTTGCGTCGTCCGGAAAATGTTAGTGGTGATTTTTATGTTGATACTACCTGTATTGATTGCGATACCTGCCGTTGGATGACACCAGAGGTTTTTAATCGCGCTAATGAACAGTCGGTAGTTTATCATCAGCCAGAAAATGAAATAGAAAGATTGCGATCGCTCCAAGCACTACTTGCTTGCCCCACCAGTTCAATTGGTACAGTAGAAAAGCCCAAGGATATTAAATCTGCACAGGAGAGTTTTCCAATTTTGGTAGACGAAAATGTTTACCACTGTGGCTATCATGCAGAAAATTCTTATGGTGCTGCTAGTTATTTGATTCCGCGAAAGGAAGGAAATGTTTTAGTTGATTCTCCTCGCTTTACTCCACCGCTAGTCAAGCGATTAGAGGAGATGGGTGGGCTGCATTATCTCTATTTGACCCACAGAGATGATGTCGCCGATCATCAAAAATATCACGAGCATTTTGGGTGCATTCGCATTCTCCACACTGATGAGATTTCTAGCGGTACTCGCAATGTAGAAATCCAATTAACTGGTTTTGAACCCTACCAATTAGCCCCCGACCTGTTAATTATCCCAGTTCCCGGTCACACTAAAGGTCATACAGTTTTGCTCTACAGAAATAAGTTTCTGTTTACGGGCGATCATCTTGCTTGGGACGATGAAGATCGTGTATTAGCAGGTTTTCCTGATGTTTGCTGGTATTCCTGGCCAGAATTAATTAAATCAACTCGCAAACTAGCTAATTACTCTTTTGAGTGGGTGTTACCAGGACATGGGCGGCGTTACCATGCAGATGCAAAGCTGATGCACCAGCAATTGTTGCAAGGTATTGAGTGGATGGAAGCCTATTAACGTTTTGGATGCTAAAATTTTCGTTCCCAGGCTTAGCTTGGGAACGAAGATTGAGTGTACCTATAAGTTGTGATGAAAAAAAGACTCCGAAAAAAAATCCATAGAAATTACCTGGATGAGGTGGTAGAGTTAAGCCAATTATCCTTTTGGCGCAAACTTTTATTTGAGGCTGAATTTGGCGAAAAGTTTGCAATTGATAGTAAAACAACGGAGGGTATACCAGAAGAATTACAAAAACTTTTACGCCGATATCAGTTGTCATATTACATTTCCAAAGTGCCACATGAGCAGGCAACAGAATGGCGTGGATGGGAAGATTTTGTGTTATTTAAAGTTGAAGCATCTGAATTTTCTAGTGTTGGCGTTGTCTGTGCCAACAATCCAGAAATTATTTAAAAATTGCTAGTTTAGTAATAAAAGTAGTTAAGCTATGGCATTAACTTAAAGTGTGGAATTTAGTTACTAAATTGAAGCAGAACTTACCAATTTATATTAATAAATTGGTAAAAAGTTAATAATAAATTACTTAGAAGGGAGTTATTTCTATGGCAATTACATTTGGTACGGATGTAGACGAAACCTTAGTTGGTCTGAATGAAGCTGATAGTATCTTTGGCAGGGGTGGTAATGACGCTATCTGGGGTAATTCAGGCAACGATAGCTTATTTGGTGAGGTGGGCGATGACTCTCTCAGCGGCGGTGATGGCAACGATAATTTATACGGTGATGAGGGTAACGATCTGTTAGGTGGCTTAGATGGAGACGACTCCTTATATGGTGGTTTCGGGAATGATAGTTTATTTGGCGATGCTGGCAATGACACGCTAGTTGGTGGAGGCGGTATTGATACTCTGATTGGTGGCGCTGGAGTCGATACCTTCGATCTCACCTTTGGCGTTGCAACTAGTCAGATAAATGGTATCAACACACCTGCGGGACTTGGCAACAGTTATAAATTTGCTGGTAATAATGACTACGCACTAATTGCTGACTTCAATCCCAACGAGGACATCCTTCGACTTTCCAAATTTGATTTTGCACCAGGAATAGGCGTAGGCATAGTAAATTCACAAATACAAATTCCAACTACAACAGTTCAATATGCGGCGATCGCATCGCCTGCTGGTTTACCAGGAGGAACTGCAATATATGCAACCAATGTTGGTGCTGCCCAACCAGAACTGATTGCCATCTTGCAAGGTGTGCCAGCAGAATCTATTAATCTTACTGCGTCCTACGTTAGTCTTGTTTAACAGCTAATATGTTGGTGATCGCCTGGGAATGAGTTGAGCGCAAAGCGCCATCATCCCTCTAATCCAATTGCTGGTAATGTAAGGTGAAGACATCTCCCACATTCCAGCAAACTTTGACACGATTTACGACAATAGTTAGTTTATTTTCAGCTTTAATTATCATCGCACCGACTACTACTCAAGCTCAGTCAACAAAGCCAGTTTTACCAAAATTTCCACCCAATGCAGTTTTAAAAGTACGAGGGCTGAGGGGAAACTGTCCGAAGACAGTTGGAATTTGGACTTCATTTCGTACCTACGAAGGTGGTGGAGAACATTCTGTAATTGCTGATACTTTGCCTGTTGCAGATCGGGCTAAAGTTGTATCTTATGGGCAGAAGCTAGTTGATTACAAAGCACGTTTGAAAACAACATACGCTGACTGTGATGGTTTGGCTGTAGATGCAGGCGACGGGGAAGATTTGTATCGGTTTATATTTCGAGATGGCAATGTTTTTTTTCGCGTAGTCTTACCACCAGACACTGACGCTAATCCGTCTAGTTTTAGCAATGTCAGTATCCTAGGTGGAAGACCTTATTTACGTTGGGCGATCGCCGATTAATTTTTTTTGCAACTCAACTACTAGCGCGATCGCCTCTTTACAATTCACAAAATACTACTTTTGTCAAGAAGATTAGACGAAAGTTTTATCGATATAGCACCACCGCCAATCTTCTCCTGGTTCAAAGGATTTGACAATTGGATGATTCGTGGCGTGGAAGTGCTTGGTAGCGTGTTTGTTTTTGGAGGAGTCGCAACAGCCGATATGACCGCAGATCAGACATTCACGCAGATGTACCCAGCGATCGCCCATTTTTAGACATTCCTCACAGCCTGTAGCGCTAGGTGTAATGTCTTCGATTAGCTCGATATGCGTACAGTTTTTACTCATATAATTCTCCTTATGAGTGCGTTATACCATTTTGGATTTTAGATTTTGGATTTTGGATTGGGGAATGCTTGCAAGTCATAGGTTTTAGCAAGCCTTTAGGTTGCAGTTATAAAACCAAATGGTATTAGTATTTACGGTCGCACCATCACCTTGATTGCTTCCCTGCTATCCATTGCCCCATATCCCGACGGAACACCATCGAGATCGACGGTGAGATCTAATACCGGGGAAGGGTCAATCTTACCAGCCACGACATCAGCAAGTAGTTCGGGAATATAAGCGCGGGCTGGTGCAACTCCGCCGCGTAAAGCAATGTTAGACAGAAACATCCGTTCTAGATTGATTGTCTCGCTACCATGTGGCACTCCGACAAAACCGATCGCACCGCCTGGACGGGCAATACCGATCGCAGTGTCCATAGACGACTCGCTACCGACGCATTCGAGTACCGACTCTACCCCACCTTTGGTCATCTCTTGAACTTCAGCCTTCGCCTGCTCATCCCTACTTGTGACCACATCGGTAGCCCCAAAGCGCCGCGCAATTTCCAGGCGTTTCTCGTGACGACCGAGGATAATAATGCGATCGGCTCCTAACCGCTTTGCTGCAAGCACACCACACAAACCCACAGCACCATCCCCCACTACCGCGACTGTTCCCCCTGGTCGTACTCCTGCAGAAACCGCCGCGTGATGGCCTGTTGACATTACATCGGTAAGGGGCAGAATTGCTGTGAGCATAGCATCATCGCCTTCAACTTCCTTGGGAACGACGACGAGAGTACCGTCAGCAAAGGGCGCGCGTACCGCCTCTGCTTGTCCGCCATCATTGCTCATTCCCCAAAAGTTGCCTTGAAGGCAGGAAGTCTGCAATCCTTTGCCGCAGAATTCGCAAGTACCATCGGAAAAAGCAAAGGGGGCAAGGACGCGATCGCCTTTTTTAAAATTCCGAACTTCCGATCCAACTTCCTCGACTATCCCCATCCACTCGTGTCCTGTGCGCCAGCCGGGTTGCCAATTATCCAAACCTCGGTAGAACCATAAATCTGAACCGCAGATGCAAGCGTGGGTAATACGGGCGATCACATCAGTAGGTTGCTGAATTTTTGGATCGGGAACGTTTTCAACTCGAACATCACCTGGGGCGTGATAAACAGTTGCTCTCATTGTTTGCTCCTTATAGGGAATGTAAGAATTGTCTTTAGCTGTTGCCGTCGATTAAAGTAACTTCTTACGACTTACGACTTACGACTTATTTTGATTAGAGGCTGCCATTTCTTGCTGAATCTTGCTTTTAGCAGCTTTGAATTGAGTTGCCATTTGCTCTTTTTGCTCATCGCTGCAATTTTTGTCGATCGCTACGAACATGGTGCTTTCTTCTTGACGAATATGATCGCCAACTGCATCCATTAGCTGTTTAACTTTTGATCTAAACTCGTCGGCTGAACTGGGATTGATCGCCTTAATTTCATCGAGCATCCGTTTCATTTCGGCTTGCTCGTCGTACAGTTCTTGAGTGTCGCCATCGCCGTAGAACGAGCGAACTTTTGGGTAAACAACTTCTTCTTCAGCTATTGCGTGTGCTAACAAATCTTTGTATAGCTGCCCGAAATACTCCTGAAGCTTTTGAGGATCTTTAGTAGCGCCAATTTCGGTGAAGATGGTATTTACCTTATTGTGATCTAACCGGATCAGTGTCTGGATGTTTAGATCCTGTTTGTCAGTATTTTGAGTGATGACACTGCCAGCGACACCGGAAAATGCAGCAATCCCATCTTGCACCCGTGCCCACAGTCCTTGATCTGCATCAAGTCCTGTCATTTCCCGCACACCTACCTGTTCGAGCATCGCCTTGAGCTGTTCTTGATGAGCGCGACCCTCAAAGCTGACGGTATTTAACGGTGCAATTGCCACTTCAATATCAGCCCCCACCTTCTGAGCGGCTTTGTGGATTACAATTCCACTCATGGCTTGACCATGCTTCATCAGTTCGTGGTGAATGAGTTTTTGATAAAAAGTAAACTCATCACCTGACATCATCTGCTCAAACTGGGGAATAAATATCTTGGTTGCAGCACTAGGTTCAGTCTGAATGCCATATTGAACGATTACAGTCTCTATAATGCCTATGTTTTTTTGATCATCCTCAAGCATATTTTGGAGGCGATCGCGAATATCGTCATAAGGGCAGGCATCTATTAGTTTGCGATCGTTCGAGATAATTAAATTTTGAAATGCTTTCAGGTCTGCCAATCTTTCACCAATTGCCAGCCGCTTTGTATCGTCTAATGTTGTAACCACGTTGAGTTCTCCTCCAGGAAAATAATTTAATTGATAAGCGAATCGCTGTAGAGGTTATGCAGCTAAAAACCTGCGTCCTAAATATTCCTCATATAACTCCCAGAAGCGTTGTTCGCGCTCTACTTCGAGAGTCTAGTTGAACGCAATTACCTTTTGATGAAAATTGTGCGTCAACTAACCCTTAGACAGGTATAAGAAATAACACAAGTAAGAGCAATATCGAGTGATATTTTCAAGCAGAAAAAAGCTTGAATACCTCCTCATTCTGAGAGCGATCCAGTTCTCATTCACCTAACCCTGGTTAGATGTTTCAGCTTGCCGATAAAAAGTAATTGTGTTGCCAAAAATTGATAAAGCACCTACGTAGTAGCTCTGCAAATTACCTTTAAAATGTAATTTTATGATTGGAGCAAAGTGTGAAAACGGCAGTTAAAGAGCGGCGAATAAATGTAGGCGGTCTAAGCACTCGTTACTTGAAAGCAGGAAACGAGGGTGTGCCGTTAGTATTGCTACATGGAGATAGTGACAGTTCTATTGATTGGTCTTGGGTGCTGCCCGAACTAGCAGCTACGCATCGCGTTTACGCCCCAGACTTTCCAGGTTTTGGCGACAGTGCTAAACCCAACGTCATCTATTCTGTAGATTTTTTGGCGCAGTTCGTAGTCGATTTTCTCACAGCGCTTGAAATCGAGCGGGCGGTATTAGTCGGCAACTCACTCGGTGGTTTGGTTGCCTTGCGTCTGGCACTGTCACGTCCCGAACAAGTGCCGGGTTTGGTGCTAGTAGACAGCTCTGGGCTTGGTTACTCAGTCACCCCGCTTCTATCTCAGCTTACTGTGCCTTTGTATGGCGAGCTTGCCACAACCTGGTGTAGAACGCCTCTTGGCGCGAAGCAGCGGTCGTGGGGGCGGGCAGCACTGTTTTTCGCCAACCCGATGAAAGCTCCTGCCGCATGGCTAGAGGATCAGGAGCGAATGGCGCTTCTTCCTGGCTATATGGAAGCCACCCTGTCCTCGCTACGCTCCCAGCTAAACGTCATTGGACAGCGCGAAGTGTTGCTCGACTCTCTACCACAGTTGAATATGCCGACCCTTGTTGTGTGGGGGACTGACGACAAGATTTTTCCCAAGGAGCAGGCTCAAGCTGCTGTCAGCCGCCTCAAGCAAGGACACCTCGCTTTGATCCCCAACTGCGGTCATCTACCCCAAGTCGAGCGCCCCGAACTTTTTACTGCTGCTTTGAGTGAGTTTCTGACAAAAGTTTCTTTTTAAATATCCTATGTGTGATGCGCCCCATTGACGCGGAGAACTTCGCCAGTGATGTAGCTGCTAGCTCTCGGTGAGAGCAGAAACGCTACTGCCCAGGCAACTTCTTCAGGCTTACCGAAGCGACGGAAAGGAATTTCAGACAAAATGCGCTCTTGCACTTTGTCTGGAATCGACTTAACCATGTCAGTCTCAATGAATCCCGGTGCTACAGCATTAACCCGCACCCCATACCGCGCTGCTTCTCTGGCTAAGGATTTGGTCAGACCAATTATAGCCGCCTTGGATGCTGCGTAGTTGGTCTGACCGGGATTTCCCCGTTCGCCTGAAATCGAACTGATACAAACTACAGAGCCTTCTCGCTGCTCGTACATCTTCGGGATAACTGGCATCAGCGTATTGTAGACTCCCTTCACGTTTGTATTGATCGCCGCATCCCAGTCTTGGGAAGTAAGTTTGGGAAAAAAGTTGTCACGAGTAATCCCAGCGTTAGCCACAATCCCATAAATCGGCCCTAGTTTCTGTTCAACTTGTTCTGCCACTGCCTGCATCGCTGCTTTATCGGTGACATCGGCTTGAATTGCCAGAGCTTGATGCTGACTATTACTATGGCTGCGGTAAGTATAAGCTACTTTAGTTCCCAACTCCTCTAACAGTCCGACGATCGCAGATCCAATTCCTCTATTACCACCAGTTACCAAAACAACTTTATCTTCCAGCTCCAAAGATACCATAAGCTACTCTCTTGTCTCTTATCTCAGTCGCTCCAGTGCGATCGCTGTGCCGCCGCCAGTACCATGACAAACAGCCGCCAGCCCTAGCTGTCCGTTTCGCTCCTGCAAGGCGTTAAGCAGCGTCACCATGATTCGCGCGCCCGAAGCGCCGATTGGATGCCCCAGAGCGATCGCTCCTCCATAGACATTAAGCTTCTCATAAGGAATTCCCAGCATTCTGTGAAACAGCACGTTGCTTAGAGCAAAAGCCTCATTGTTCTCAAACAAGTCAAAATCGTAAATTCTCATTTTGAGCTTGTCTAAAAGCTTCTTCACTGCCAAAATTGGCACTTCGGGGAAGCGCCAAGCTTCTCCACCTGCCCACGCTCCTCCAACCACCCGTGCTAGAGGCTTGAGTCCGTAACGTTCCACCGCCTCCCCACTTGCCAAAACCAAAGCTGCTGCTCCGTCCGATATCTGGCTGCTGTTGCCAGCTGTAAACACTCCATCTTCCCCGAAAGCAGGCTTTAGTTTTGTCAGGCTCTGTAATGTAGTTTCCGGGCGGATTCCTTCATCTTTGTCCGCGAGGAGCAAACCTTTCTTACTCTGAACCTCAATCGGGACAATCTCATTTTTGAACCAGCCTTGCTCAGTTGCGATCGCTGCCCGCTGCTGTGAATACAGAGCTACTTCGTCTAAGTCAGTCCGCGCGATCTTGTAAGTCGCAGCCAGCCGCTCAGCTTGCGATCCCATTGCTTCAGCAGTAGTGGGATCGGTAAGACCGTCGTAGAGTAGAATATCAGTCAGTTGCTCTGGCGAACCCAGTAAAAACTTATATCCCCACCTGGCTCTGTGTGATAGGAAAAACCCTGTCTGGGACATGGATTCCATGCCGCCAGCCAGTACGATTTCGGCTTCGCCAGAGCGGATAGCAGTGGCAGCGTTCATCACGCTCATCATTCCCGAAGAACATACCATGTCTACTGCATACCCGTTCACCGTCTCTGGGATCCCAGCCTTGAAAGCTGCCTGCCGGGGTAATGATTGACCATGCCCTGCTCTGAGTACATTACCAAAGATGTACAAATCTAACGCTTCACCCGATATTCCGGCTTGCTTCAATGCTGCTTGCATGGCGATCGCACCTAAGTCTACTGGCGAAAAACCAGCAAGGATACCTCCAAATCTACCTAGCGGTGTGCGTATTGCTGAGACAATATAGGCTTCTTGCATATCTCTTGATTATTTTCTTTTCTTTTAAAATTTCACCCGATCAAGTGCTACCAACTTAAGGTAGATACTTATAAAATCTGATTCAATCGCTCCTCTCAGAAAGTTTTCTTTACTTATGAGTCGAGCTTAAATTATCAATATCTATGAATTCATCACCTTGTCTTAAATTATCTCTCTTATTGCCCGATAGGACGAAATTACTATTTTATAAATAAATACTTGCCGTGTAGCGATTAAAGAACACTTTTTCTAAAATTAGCCTTTAATAATTAAGCAAAAAAAATTTAGATATTTTTAATTATAGCTAATCCATCATCAATTATTATTTGGTAAAGTTGTAGGCAAGGCAATAGGTATCGGATCGTAAAGTAAAAGGAGCAACAGTGATGAATTGGGGCAATAATTTTGAGCAGTTACTAAACCAGTTAAGCGACTGGCAAAGAGAAACTTTCAGTAGCTGGACTAATATTGTGCCGAATATGCAGAGTTTTAACCCAGTTAATTTTAATGAGAATTTAGCTAAAACTCTAAGATTTCAGGAAGAGGTGGTAACGAGTTCTTTGGAATTCCAGGCTTTATTAGCCCGGATGTCAATCGAAACCCAGAAGCAACTTTGGGAGAACTATTTCAATACGCTGAGGAAGACGCAAGGTAATAAGGCTGAGTAATTCAGTTGCATTTGATTCACATGATATAAGCCTCTAGTTAATACTAATACTAAGAAACTAGAGGCTTGGCTCGGTGCCACATTTACGTTTCCTATTTCCTAAAATAATCTCTGTTACCCAAGTTGTTCCTCTATACAGAGAAAGGATTAAAGTTAAGTTAGTTGGTATGTAAATATACAAAGCAAAGGCTTTTTCGACATACTCCTACCCGCACCTGAGTCAAAATGAATTATTCTCAATTGCTGCTTGAAAAAATAGACGCGATCGCAAAAAACTGGGTTAAAGCAGTTCGCTTAGATCGGCAGATTTCCACTGCCGATAATTTACCACGCTCAGCTATACGGGATCATCTTCCCGATGTTCTTAAAGCGATGGCAACCCTTCTTGACTCTTCCCAGGATAGCGATATTGAGTCAATAGTGCAGAACAGTTTGGAACATGGCGTTTTACGGGCTGCACAAGGTTTCACTCCACCAGAAATTGCACGGGAATATTGTCTACTGCGCCGGGTAATTTTTTCTACTTTAGAAGCAGACCTCCTAAAGGGTACGGTTCGGGAAGTAATGCGAGTTTATAATCTGATTGACGCAACAATCGACGAAGCTATTGCCCAGTGCTTTAAAAGTTATGTAGAAGAGCGATTGCAGGAACTAATTCAGCTACAAACTCAGGCAAATCTCACGAATCAGGAATTGACTCGTTTGATAAAAGCTAATCAGGACAACATCTCTCATCTGGCACACGAACTGAAAAATCCTCTAAATTCGATTATTGGCTACTCGGAGCTGATTTTGCGCTCTTCAAGAAAGAACGTTGAGGCTCAAGATACCTTTCCTCATCTGGAACACATTGATCGAGTGCTACGCAATGGCAGACAGTTACTCCGCTTGATCAACGACACACTGGAAATCTCCCGATATTCCGCCGGGAAGATGAAACTGCAACCAGCGCCAATAGATGTGCGCTCTTTAATCGACGATGCATTTGAAATGTTGAAGCCATTGGCTGATGCGAAAGAGCTAGAAATGGTTGTAGATTGCGATCGCGCTCCTGAAAAAGTGCTAAGTGACCCATTGCGATTACAGCAAATTGTCACGAATCTTTTGAGTAATGCAATTCGCTATACTCAGTCGGGAACTATCAAATTAACCTGCCAGATATTATCTAATAACTGCTGGTCTATTGCCGTTAGTGACACTGGAATTGGGATTGCGCCAGAAGACCAGCCCTGTGTTTTTGACCCCTTCTTTCGCGCAGGCGATAGCGGTAGTTACTTACCGGATAGTACTGGTTTAGGGTTGGCAATTGTCTCGCAACTAGTAAAACTAATGCAAGGCAAAATAGAGCTAGTATCGCAGCTTGGAATTGGCTCTACTTTCACTGTCATCTTACCGCTAGAAGTCAAAACCCTTGAATCAGTTATTTGATTGATATTATCAGTATCTCCCTTAACGGAGAGCATTTAAATTGGATAATATTTGAACTTATTGAGGAGAATTCATCATATCTTTCAATCGCAAAGTTGCTTTAACTCTTGACATTAATTCATCAAAATCAATTGGTTTGCGGATGAAATCATTAGCTCCTAAATCTAATCCTTCAGGAACATTAGCATCCTCATAAGCCGTGATCATAATAATCGGAATAAAAGGCAGATTCTTATTTTGCCGAATACGCCGAGTGACTTCATAGCCATTCATCTGTGGCATCATGGCATCGAGTAACAGTAGATCGGGCGGTGAAGCTTCTATCTTGGCTAACGCTGATTTGCCATCTTTAGTAATATCAACTTCATACCCTTCTTCCATTAAAATTGCTTGTAGTAGAGACAAATTATCTTCTATATCATCCACAACCAAAATGCGCTTAGCTTGACGTTCAACTTGAGAAGGTGACATAAAATCAAGCCCTCATTTAGGCAAATATGTTGATAAAAATTTGGAGTTTCGCAATTTCCACAGTTATATAATTGCTATTTACTTGCTTACTTACCTCCTACTTTAGGGGAATCTTAATTTCAGCCAATCGACAATAGCGGGAGGCAGGACTCCTTGCACCTTACTGCTGACGTACATCCCAATATGCCCAACTGGAAAGGAGCGCACTGTGTAGTCTTTGCTGCCGATGTATTTTTCCAGAGCTAAAGAAGATACTGGGGGAACGAGATGATCTTGCTGGGCGTAAATGTTCAAAATCGGGATCTGGATACTCCCCAGATCTACCCGCTTCCCGCCAATTTCAATCTGACCTTTGATCAGTTTGTTTCCCTGGTAGAAGTCTTTCATAAACTGTCGGTAGGCTTCCCCAGCCTGATCGGGACTATCAAAGATCCACTTTTCCATTCGCAGAAAATCAATCAACTTGTCCTCGCGATCAATAGTATCTAAAAGGTTAATATACTTTTCCACCCCTAACTGGAAGGGTTTGAGCATCAAGAATTCTAAGTTAAGGAAGTCACCAGGGATGTTACCTAAAACGTCCACCATTAGATCTACATCTAAAGCCTGCGATCCCAGAGTGCATCCGCCCCAAACGTTGAGCAGTCCCTCCTTGATATGAAAATCAACGGGTGTTACCATAACGATTAGGTTTTTCACCTTCTCAGCGTAGAGGGAACTGTAGCAAAGGCTAAAGGTTCCGCCCTGACAAATTCCTAACAGGTTGATTTGATCTAGATGGTGGAGATCGCGCACCACGTCGACACAATTATTGATATAGCCATTGATGTAGTCGTCAAGAGTAAGCCAGCGATCGCCTCGGCTCGGATAGCTCCAGTCGATCAAGTAGACATCCATGCCTAGTTTAAGCAAGTTGGCAACGAATGACCGCTGCTCCTGCAAATCGACTATGTACGGACGGTTGGCTAAGGCGTAAACAATAAGGATGGGAATGTTAAGCGAATGCTCCACCTTGGGTGTGAAGCGGTAAAGCACCACCTTATCTTCGCGGTAGACCTCTTCCTTGGGAGTCACTCCAACCTCAATGTCCTTTTGGCGCAGTTGGCTTAAGATCTCGACACCCTTAAACAGCTTTTGGCTTAGCTCCCAATTATCAAATCGGTACTCTACCATTTTGGATTTTAGATTTTGGATTGCAAGGTCTTATCAGTAGCCAGCTTTAGCAATTTAAATGTTGCAACAATAAAACCAAATGGTCTCTGAACTCATATCAATCGATTAACAGTTCAATGACTATTGAGGCATAGCTTGAGCATTACTGAAATTGCTCCTCATCAGTGTTTGGCTTTTGACTGCACTCAACCTAACTCTTTGCCTTGCGATTCTGCCACTGCTTTTTTGAGGCTTTTAATTTCCTTACGCATCTCGTAAATGCTGCGATGAACTTCGTCTACTTCGCTACGAGTTGGCAGGTCATTCATCTTCAGAAACACTTCCATCAGCTGTTGCTGGTGTAGCCTGTAGGTCAAAGCTGCGTTCAAGAACTTACCTTGGATTTCAACGGTATCCTGTGAACGAAATGTCTCTGCAAATACTCGGTCAAATAAGCTGCTCCAAACTTGCAGAATCTGCCGCCAGTTTTGAATCGTTCTGCTCTTTTCCTCAGAAGCTGCCAATTCCCGCATCAACTCGTCAAAAGCCTTCGCCCACACATTGAGCAGCACTAATTGATAGTCAAAACTCGCCTTATATAAGTTTATCCAGCTATCAAAGCCCCCAAGCAATTTGTGGTTGAACTCACGGGTGTAACCTAAAGTTGGGCTTTGCAGAAAGCTGCCAAAGGTTTTTTCATAGATGTTCCAGTAGAAGTTTATCGGCTCGAACAATATTGAGTCATCGCCGCTTTCCATCCTGCTCATGTCTAGTGACTGCGGTAGTAGTTCTGCCCAAAGCTGAGCCAACTTTTGCAGCCCTTTGACGTATAGTAGCCACAACTCTACAAAATTTTGGGGTGTTGGCGATTCCATCCTAAACTCGCCCCCCATTTTTGAATGCTTGTGCCGCCAGCAAGGCTAACACTCCAAAGCTGGCGATCGCACCCCACTTGAGCGGCGGATTCTTATCCAACCAGTCGGAAACACTTGGTATCGCCAGGTTGTCAAAGTCTCCCTTAACTTTGTCATGGGCTGGGACAGTCTGGTAAAGATTGTTTGGATCGTCTTCAGACTTCGGCTCGTCAGTCTGCTGGAGTGGGAAAGCAACCAGTGTAAACAAGTAATCCAATAGTGACGGCGAGAGACGCTGTAGCAGATCTAGCATTCTAGCCGCATCCCCAACCAGGAAATCACGAGTTGGGTGTTCGGCAACGTAGACGATCGCGTCAGCCACTAGACTGGGTTCGTAGTAAGGTGGTGGCCCTGATGGCTTCACACCTAACTTCGTCAGAGCATTGTTGTAGAATGGTGTGTTGACGGCAGCGGGCTTGACACTCGTGACGCTGACAGGTATTTTATCGTGTTGTAGCTCGACGCGCAGGGCTTCGACAAAACCTTCTATCCCGTGTTTTGCCGAGCAGTAGGCACTTTGGAGCGGCAGACTTCGCCTACCCAACATTGAAGAGACGTGGATCAGCGCCCCTCGTCCCTCACGCTTGAGATGAGGTAGCGCCGCCATAGCACCGTATACCTGCCCCATCAGACTGACATCAATGACGCGCTCAAACTCTTGTGGTGTGATGTTGTCGAAAGTGGCAAAGACATTGTTAGCAGGGCAATGCACCCAGGTATCGAGTCGCCCGTACACCTCAACGGCTTTGTCTGCGATCGCCTTAACTTGCTCAAATACAGCTACATCAGCAACTATAGCGGTTGCCTCCCCACCCAAACCTCGAATCTCGTCTGTTAAGGATGCCAAACCCAACTCACTACGAGCAGAGACAACTAGCTTCGCCCCTTTTTTGGCAAACTGAAGGGCTGCCTCACGCCCGATGCCGCTGGAAGCCCCAACTACTGCAACGACTTGCTGATTTATTGGCTTCAGTTGCATCAATGTTACTCCTTAAAGTCCTAATTACAAATCTTCAGGCGTGAAGGAGAAGTCAATCTAGAGACATTTAGTCTAGTTGAAATCTACAGTATTAAGTTCTATTTAATAAATACGTCATAGCAAGTGTGCATACATCACTCCCTGGGTTGACAATCCTACCAACCCACATTTACGAATCAATAGGTGGTAGTCCTACAGAAGTAAGGCTACCAGTATAATACTTGTCTAAAAAATAGAAACAAACGAGCAAAAATTGAGTGGTTAAAGCCGTTTTTAAAGTTGCCTATTACGACTTAACTTGACAGTCTCAGCGGCAGACGCACCTGAAACCTTGTATCCCCTGGTTGAGAAACTACGCGGATGTCACCCTGATGTTGCCCTACAACAATTTGATAGGCGATGTGAAGCCCTATTCCCGTTCCTTTCCCCACGCCCTTGGTAGTGAAAAATGGCTCGAAAATCTGTGATTGAATTTCTGGGGGAATGCCTAAACCATTGTCAGCAATCTCCACCAACAAAAAGTCGCTTTCGCAGTTGGTGCGAATCCAAATTGTGGGATTAGGGAATTGGCTTGTTCCTACTTTCTTTTCAAGAGCATCGATCGCATTATCAATCAAATTTGTCCACACCTGATTCAGTTCGCTGCCATAAGCACTGAGGTGAGGAATATCGCACTTATATTCGCGCGTTACAACAACTTTACTCTGCTTAATTTTGTGGCTCAGGATTGTTAGGGTACTTTCTAGCCCCTCATGAATGTCAATTTCTTGTATAGGCGCTCGATCCATGTAAGAGTAATCTTTCACAGCCTGTACGAGGGTGGAGATCCGCGTCGTACTATGCTCGATCGCGTCCAACAGCCCCATTTCTTGCAGCGTCACTTCTATCCAAGCTAAAACATCACCCAGCACAGATTCGCCGATGTTTTGCTTCACATTCTCCAGCCAATCGATATCTATTCCGGCTGTTACGAACGTAGGGGCGAGTTCCCAGCAATTGGCGATGTCGTGCGCTTCTAACCAGTCTGTAATTTCATCCTCGCGATCGCTATGTGTTATTGGATCGAGTTTTGTTGCTGTTTTGGCACGGTCGATAGCTTCTTTTTGTAACTCTATGAGAAATTCTTTTTGAGCGCAACTTAGTTTCAAAGTCAGCGGTTGCAACGCTTGCACAGTCTCTCGTAATTGTCCAGCCGCCCTCCTACCTGCTGAGGCGGGATTATTCAACTCGTGTGCCAGTCCTGCTGCCAAAGTGCCTAATGATACCAATTTTTCTCGATGCTGTGACAGTGACTGCAATGCTTGCAACCGTTCTGCCATCGTGCGCAGAATGCTAGTCATCACGCAGGTACAACTTGAAAGCAGTTCCCAAAAAGCAGCGTTTGGCAATTCAAAAATATGCGATCGCACTGCGGCGCGTCCAGCCGCCCAAAAGTGTGTTTCTCCCATCAATACAGGTAATTCACCAAACAGTGTTTTTGCTTTGTATGTTGCTAACAAAACCTCCCTATCGCCAATTTTTTGGGTAATCCGAATTTCCCCTTCTAGCAGGATAAAAACATGATTGGCAGGTTCTCCTTGATGGCGATGAACTTCACCCGCTTCTCGCCATACTTCTTTCCCTTGTTCAATTAGCCAATGCAACCGTTCTTCGGGTAGCTTAGAAAAGATGGGTACTTGGCGTAAAGTTTTGAATAGTGATACTTGGCGTGTAGTTTTGATGTCAAGCATGATTGCACCTTAGCTGAAATAGAATATAAATCTGTTAATCAAGCTATTGCGATCGCCACTTTTCGCTTCGAGTAGTTGAGTATGTGCCAGCCTCATGTTGTTTGAGCAAATTTAATTGGCAAACGCACTTGAAATCTTGTATCTCCTGGCTGAGAATCAAAGCGAATATCGCCCTTATGCTGCAAGGCAACAATGCGACGGGCAATATCTAACCCCAATCCCGTTCCTTTTCCTACCTGTTTGGTGGTAAAGAATTGCTCGAAAATGCGTGGTTGAATTTCAGGCGGAATACCTACACCATCGTCAGCAATTTCTATTAAGATGCGATCGCCCTCTAATGCGGTGCGTATCCAAATCTGTCCTTTACCCCCCGTTGCATCAATTGCATTATCAATCAAATTTGTCCACACTTGATTGAGTTGACTACCATAAGCACTGAATTTAGGTAAATCCCCATACTGCCGATGAACGACTACACCTCCTTTAAGCTTATGCTTGAGGATGGTTAATGTACTTTCAATGCCTTCATGTACGTCAACTTCTTGCAGCGGCGCTCGATCCATGTAAGAGTAATCTTTCATCGCTTTGATTAACTCAGAAATCCGCCCCGTACTAAGTTGGATTTCATTTAATAATCCCACCCCAGTCAACGTAGCTTCCAGCCAATGCAAGACATCACCAATACATTCAAGATCTATACGATCTACTATTTCGTTCAGTCGTTCTGTATCTATTCCAGCAGTAACTAAGGTAGGGGCAAGTTTCCAGCCATTACTAACATCATTGTCTTCTAGCCAATCGCTTACTGCGTCTTCAGCTTCACTGCGGGCGATCGGATCGAGATGTCGGCAACTTTTAGCCGCTGCGATCACTTGCTGATATAATTCGTTCAGATACTCTAACTTTTCTTTAGTCAGCGGTTGCTGATGTAGCTTCAACGCCAGGGTGGGTAACTGCTGCAATATTTCTGCTAAATTCTGTACGCCTCGTTTCACCGCTGCTGCGGGATTATTTAATTCGTGTGCCAACCCAGCAGATAAAGTACCGAGAGATATTAGCTTAGCTTGCTGTTGGCTGACGGCTTCGTGGATTTGCGATCGCTGTGCCGATATCTTCAAAATATTCCGCCGCACTTCCGGGCACGTATCCAGCATCTGCCAAAAAACATCAGGAGTCAGTTTATACAAATGCACCAAAGTTAGTGCTTGTCCGCTGGTAGGATAAGGCTCATCTAACAACAAGATCAATTCAGCAAACACATCCCCTGTTTCGAGATTGACAGCATGAACGGACTGCCCATCAACTGTTCTCTTCCACTCTGTTTTTCCTTCTAAAATGACGTAAAATCCATCCGGCGGATCTCCTTGGCGTGCAATTTGCTCTCCTGGCTGTAGCCAAATTTCTATACCTAGTTCAGATATACATTGCAACTGATCGTCAGATAAGTGAGCAAACAGTGGCACTTGACGTAAAGCTTTTTTTATGTTGTCCAAAACAGCCTTTTCCTTCACGTCGATAAACTAATTCAGCCAAGGCCTAAGTATCACTACATACTACTTACCACAGCCGCTGAATTGAATAAGCATCAAAAGCAGAATCAGCACTCAAAATCGGTATTTGCTCTACCATAGCTTGTGCAATTAAAAGGCGATCAAATGGATCGCGGTGATGCAAAGGTAGCGTTGCAACAACCTTGATGTGGGCTGTTCTAATTTCCAACAGATCGATACCGTTATTACTAATCTGCTGCTCTATAAACACCTCAAAGGGCAGACCAAAACTCAGTTTACCACTGCTATACTTAATCGCCATTCCCAAACACTAGCTATACTAAGCAGATTTTCGTTATTCTCAATCTGTGTTCGTACTTCGGTGCTGATTCTTGGATTGCCCATCACAAACCAAATGAAAGTATGAGTATCTAGCAGTTGCTTCATCACATATAGTCCTTGAAGTCTTCTAGAGGCTCATCAAAGTCATCGGATATTGTAACCAATCCTTTAGCACTACCAAATTGGGGACGACGTTTCTTGACTAGTGATACTGGCACGAGTTTGACCACTGGCTGTTCATCTTTTGTAATAATAATTTCTTCACCACCCTTCGCTGCTTCGATTAATTCGGGCAGGTGTTTAGATGCGTCAGCAAGATTTACTAGTTGCATAGTTGTAACCTCATGGTCGTACTTCGTAATTCGTAACCACGTCTAATGTGATTAGCATAGCTTGCTAGGAGTGGTCTGAAATGGCAGTAAATCAACCCCACAGCGAGGAAGTAGGAACAAGTGCAGAGTATAACTAGTAACTGTTGCACGATCATCTTGCCACTAAAGCGCGATCGCCTGCTACCCTAGATCGTCAGTATTGTTGAGCCAAACCGTTTGTATCTTCTGAGCAAGCAACGTTATCGATCACGAAAGAAGCGAAAAGCTAAAGGCAGGCATTTACCCTGTCTGATGCTGATTGTATCGCTGATGTTTTGGTGGGGATATATGGAGATCCAAAGCCAGTTAGAACAACCCCAGGCAATTTTAGTCTTAGGCGGCGCAACCCAGAGAGAAAAGTTTGCAGCAGAATTTGCTCTTCAGCATCCCCAATTGCAAATTTGGATATCTGGAGGTAGCCCAAGAGCTTATGCACAAAGAATGTTTACCAAAGCTGGCATTGACAACAGCCGTTTGCATTTAGACTATCAGGCTGTGGATACTGTTACAAATTTTACTACACTAGTGGACGAATTACAAGCTCATGGAATTAAAAAGCTCTATTTGATCACTTCTGATTACCATATGCGCCGTGCTGCTGTAATTGGACAGATTGTTTTGGGCAGCCGGGGAATTGATTTCACGCCCGTTGCTGTGCCATCTGGGCAACAGTCTGAATCGGTAAAAAAATCAATTCGGGATGGAGCCAGAGCAATGCTTTGGCTTGTCACGGGGCATACAGGTTCGACTTTGACGAAGTCATTGCAGCTCCCGTCGTCGAACGGCGGGAGAACGATGACGAAGCAATTAGGCAGCGGCAACAAGGCTGAATAAAATTTAAACGTTGGCTTTTAACGTTGAAACCTTCCTAGCTTCAAGCAAATCAGAATAGCTTTATTGATTTAACCTGTTAATAATTAGATACTAATCTATTCCTAAACTTTCAGAACTAGGATACATTAGGCAATTTATGACAATTTGGAACTGATGATTCCTATGTTTGCTCAAATTCGCCTGCCGCGACGGTCTTTTCTTCTCCCCTTAGTTGCAATTTCCTTCAGTGTTGCTTCTTGCCAGCCTCAGTCTACTACTCAAGCTCCTCCAGGAACTGGAAGCCCTGCTGCTTCTCCTATTGCGGCTGGCGATGGTGGCAATGCCTCTATTACTGGTGCGGGTGCAACTTTTCCCGCACCTTTATATCAGCGGTGGTTTTCCGAGTACAACAAGCAAAATCCTAACGTTCAGGTGAGCTATCAATCTGTTGGTAGTGGTGCTGGTGTAGAACAGTTCACTCAGGGAACTGTGGACTTTGGCGCTAGCGATACAGCTATGAAACCTGAAGAAATGGCCAAAGTGAAACAGGGTGTGGTGTTACTACCCATGACTGCTGGTGCTATAGTTTTAGCTTACAACGTGCCGAACGTGCAATCTGGCTTGAAGCTTCCACGCGCAGTCTATTCCGATATCTTCCTTGGTAATATTAAGACTTGGAATGACCCCAGAATTGCTAAAGCTAATCCAGGTGTAAATTTACCAAACCAACCGATTCAAGTTGTACACCGCTCAGATGGTAGTGGTACTACCAGCGTATTCACAACACACCTCAGCGCCATTAACCCACAATGGAAAAGCAAAGTAGGTTCGGGTAAAACCGTAAATTGGCCAGCAGGGGTTGGGGCAAAGGGTAACGAAGGCATCACTGCTCAAATTCAACAAACTCAAGGTTCTATAGGTTACGTAGAGTATGGATATGCCTCGCAGAACCAAATGTCTATTGCTGCTTTAGAAAATAAAGCAGGTAACGTAGTTGCACCAACACCGGAATCTGCTGCTAAAACTTTAGAAGCGGTAGAATTGCCTAGTAACTTAGTTGCATTTATTACCGACCCAGAAGGCAAGGAATCATATCCGATTGTCACTTACACCTGGATCATGGCTTACGATAACTATCAAGACAAAAACAAAGCTCAATCCCTACAAAATGTGATTAATTGGGCATTGACAGATGGACAGAAATTTAGTCAAGAACTGGGATACGTACCATTACCAGCAAAAGTAGTAAATAAGGTACAAGCCGAGGCAAAGAAGATTTCTTCCTAGTCAGTAGTGAGTAGGGGCGAGTAGCGAGAAAATACAAATGGTTAACTCAAAGGAGTGAAAGGAGAAAGCACTTTTCTTCACTCATCACTTGCCACTCTGGACTCGTCACTATGTATCGCTGGGATGGCGATCGCGTTCCACCAAATCTGATGGGGGGCGATCGCTACTCCAAGCCCACCAAACATATTCGCACTGACACTGATAAAATTCTTGCCATTTGCGACGATGGTTTTCCATCAGCACGGGCGATCGTCGATTCAACCAAACTCGCTCTGCTTCCCGACTAGTAGCACGACATCTAGGACAACAAAATTCATAGGCGTGAATTGCCTGTTTAGTCCATTCGGGCGGAGTTGAAGCAAAAGCGTCCATGTAAAATAATTCCTCGTTAAACTGCCTATTATTTTTTTGCAGACAGTACCACAACCTATCTAAAATGGCACTGAGCCTTAAATCTTATATAAATTATGACTTTCTTTGCTTGTTTGAGTGGTGTAATTAGTGTCGCAGTGCCTCGTTTTTAGACTAGAAGTTTCACCTCAAATCTAAAATCTAAAATCTACAATCTAAAATCGATGGAGCCAACCACTGAAATTCGCCGCTTAATGGATCTGATGCCTGCTTCCGGGCGGATGATGACTAAAATCGTGAGCAAGCGCGAACAGCCTAAAGTAATTGATAGTGCGTTTCCGTTACCTTGGCAACCGGAACGTCGGATTTTAATTAATTTTGATTTATGGCGTCGCCTTTCCCAGCCACAACGAGACTTACTACTTTTGCGCACAGTTAGTTGGCTGACTGCTGTGAAGTGGTTTAAGCCGGATATTTATCAAGGTGTAGTGCTGGCTGGAGTTTTAGGGGCGACAGTCGAAATGCTCCAAGGGGATATTGTCGGTACTGTTGTCGCTGGCGGATTGAGTGCGATCGCAAGTACTCGCATCTGGCGCTTTTACCGCAGTTCTCAGTTTGAGTTGAATGCTGATGAGGCTGCTATTGGAGTAGCACAGCGACGTGGTTACAAGGAAGCTGAAGCAGCCGAGCATCTTTTATCAGCAATTGAGGCTGTGCCAAAGCTGGAAAAGCGCCGTCACCTCGATTTTCTCGAATTAGTTCGCTGCCAAAATCTGCGTGCGATCTCTGGACTTTCTCCTGTTGGCATTCCAGAAACTCTCAAAAACCAAAATAATGATGGCTAAATTTGTATTTTTGCAGCCAAAATTAATTTGCTTGTGGTTCAACTTTTACTGTAGAATTTAAGTAGTCTAATTTATAATGGGAATCTAAGCAAAAATAAAAATTTTTAATAGATCTCTATTGTGAATAAATTTTATCAGAAATAAGCGAAAAAATCAAACTCAATAGTTATTTGTCCGGCGTGATTTGTTCAAAATCAGTGGCAAATGACAAATGACAAATTACTCTTTTTCCCGGTTGCTTTGTGACGACTAAAACTGTTGAGACAATTCTTGAGCGCGTGCTATTGGGGCACGAGCTATCTGTGCCAGATGGAGTAATGCTTTTGCAGCAAACCGATCCAGAGGCGATCGCGGCAATACGTAATACAGCAGATCGACTCCGCATTGAGCAAGTAGGCGAAACTGTTACCTATGTCATCAATCGGAATATCAACTTTACCAATATCTGCGAACAGCATTGTAGTTTCTGTGCCTTTCGCCGCGATGCTGGGGAAGAGGGTTCCTACTGGTTAGAGTCGGGGCAAATTCTGGAAAAAGTCAGCGATGCAGTTAGCATAGGAGCGACAGAAATTTGTATCCAAGGGGGACTCAATCCCGAAGCTAAATTAAACGGAAAATCCCTATCCTATTATCAGAAACTAGTAGAAAGCATCAAAGATAAATTTCCTGGAATACATTTACACGCTTTTTCTCCCCAAGAAGTACAATTCATTGCCAGAATTGACGGCTTGAGCTATGCTGAAACGATCGCAGCTTTGAGAGATGCAGGCGTGGGATCGATGCCCGGAACCGCTGCTGAAGTTTTAGATGATCGAGTGCGGCGCGTGATCTGTCCGGAAAAAATTGACACAGCCACTTGGTTAGAAATTGTTAGTACAGCGCATCAATTGGGCGTACCGACAACTAGCACTATGCTGTCTGGGCATATAGAGACACACCAGCAGCAAATGCAGCATTTAGAGGAGTTGCGATCGCTGCAAAAAATTGCGCTCAAGCGACAATATCCTGCCAAAATTACCGAATTCATTTTGCTACCATTTGTCGGACAAGAAGCACCAAAACCCCTGCGTAGCCGAGTCGGACGAGATCAACCCATTCTTACAGATGCGCTATTGCTAATGGCTGTAGCACGTATCTTTTTAGGGCGTTGGATACCTAATCATCAACCAAGTTGGGTAAAGTTAGGGCTAGACGGTGCCAAAGAAGCTTTGAACTGGGGTTGCAACGATATTGGCGGTACATTGATGGAAGAACACATTACCACAATGGCTGGTGCGATCGGCGGCACTTGCATGGAAGTAAAAACTTTACAAGCGGCAATCAAATCTCTAGGTCGTCCTTACCAGCAACGCGACACGCTTTATAGAATGATGAAGCGTGAAGGATGAAGGATGAAGGATGAAGTATGAAGTCAAAACATCGATCCTCTTACCCCTTACCTGTTACCCCTTACCCTTCAGCATTGCTGCATTCAACCTTATACTGATCCCGTGATCGCTAATCCAGGGTAGGATCGACTTTGATTTACTGTCCCTTTTAATGTGGTGTTTATGAAGCGCTATTGGTCACGTCTGCTTGCCTTAGTTTTGGTGGTAGCAATTGGTTTGATGGGCTGTTCTTCAAACAGCAGTGGTCTAAGTGGAGATTATCGTCAAGATACATTGGCAGCAATCGAAGTTATGAGAACTGCGATCGAGTTACCACAAGACTCACCGAATAAAGCAGAGTTGCAAGCAGAAGCGCGGCGCAAAATTAATGATTTTGCCGCTCGTTATCAGCGAAATACTTCTTTAGCTAATCTCAGTTCCTTCACTACGATGCGAACGGCTTTAAATTCCTTGGCTGGACACTATAGTTCTTATCCAAATCGTCCCGTACCGGAAAAGCTGAAAAAGCGCTTGGAGCTAGAATTCAAGCAAGTAGAGATGGCAGTTGCTAGGGGAAACTAAAAATTAGCTACTGCTAGCATAATTGCGCAATATTAGGATAATGCGGCAAGTAGGGTGCTGCTTGCCATTAATTTTTTTATAGAGTGTAGAAGTTGGGGTAAAAGTCGTCTTTGAGTCAAAGACATCGCCCTGGCATCAAAAAATAACTTATTTAGGAAACAGAAACCCTGTTTTGCCGTCTTCAGATTTAGACGCGAAAATTTTGACCAATAAGGATGCTGATTAATTCATAATTCTTGATTTGTAATTATCATTTGCTACACTCCTGCTTGCTTTGAGGGCAGATGCTGACAAAAGCAAGAAATTGAGTTATGACAGATTGATTGCACTCAGATCGGTTAAAACAGTCTACTTTCGACTGCGACTTTCTTTTGTCCTTTTTTTGCTTGTAGGAATGTCCACTCATCTCTTGGGATTTGCACGACCTGTCAAAGCTTGGCAACGTCTGCTCACAGTAATTTTAACCAGTAGCCTCATTAGTGCAAACCTTAGCAGTTATCCAGTTCGGGCGCAAGTAACGGCTGATTGTCAGTTACCAGAGGCAGCAAAGCAGGAGAAAGAAAGTTTACTCCGGTCTACACTGCAAGGCGATCGCGCGGCGCAAAGGAGCTACGCAGATATATTAAATCGCCATGCTGACTCTTTGTCAGAATGTCGCAATCGTACCGCGCCCCAAATTCAAGCAATATGGCTGCGCTTATATCCCTGTGACACCCAGCCAGGGGTACTCGAAGAGATCCTGGATCGCATTGTCAATCGCGGCTATAACTACGTTTATGTCGAGACTTTTGCTGATGGACAGGTGTTATTACCATCTGGTGCTAACCCAACTGTTTGGCCTTCAGTAGTGCGATCGCCGGGAAATGAAAAAACAGATTTACTAGCACAAGTAATTCAAAAAGGTCACGAACGCGGGCTAAAAGTTTACGCCTGGATGTTCTTGATGAATTTCGGCTATTCCTACGGACAAAGAGCCGACAGACAATCAGTTTTAGCTCGTAATGCTAAAGGGCAGACGACGATTGATGTAGTTGATAATGCCAGCCAAGTCTTTATCGATCCTTATAACGTGCAAGCGAAACGAGACTACTACCAGCTACTTCAAGAGGTGATGCAACGCCGCCCAGATGGATTATTATTTGACTACGTGCGCTATCCGCGTGGTTTAGGCTATGCGTCTGTAGTAGATAAAGTTCAAGACTTGTGGATTTATGGTGATGCGGCAAAACAAGCTTTGGAGCAACGAGCGCTCAATAAAAAAGGACTGGAATTAATTCGACGCTACGTTAATAAAGGATCTTTATCAGTAGCAGATGTAGATGCGGCTGATAAACTGTATCCGGATGAAACCGAAGCACTCTGGCAAGGTCGCACACCACCACCTCAAACAGCCTCAGCAAACAAACAGAACCAAAAAGCGCTTTTACCTAGTCCAGCCGCAAGGCTACCCCAGTTGAAATGGGATTTATGGCAGTTGAGTGTAGCCCATGCTTTGCAAGGCGTATTAGATTTTGTCTCGCTGGGAAACTGGACGGTACAACAGCAAGGGATGAAAGCAGGGTTAGTATTTTTTCCCGATGCAAATCAAACTGTCGGTGGTGGCTATGATTCACGCTTGCAGCCTTGGGATCGTTTTCCCACTAACTTGGAGTGGCATCCCATGTCTTATGCTGCTTGTGGCAACGCTGATTGTATCGTTGCTTTAGTTCAGCGAGTATTTAAGTATGCTCCAAAAGAAGTGCAGGTAATTCCAGCGATCGCCGGAGTTTGGGGACGAGCAATTAGTAATCGTCCGGCTTTAGAAGCACAAATGCGATCAATTCAATATTACACACCACAAGTGCGAGGAATAAGCAACTTTGCCTTTTCCTGGCAAGAACCACAACTTGAAAATCAGCGTAAGTCTTGTCGCTGGAAGTAAGACTAGAGGCGCTTGAATAGTTTCTCGTAATAAGTTTTAAGTTAAATGAGCGTTTTTTAACTCAAAAC
>DATNQH010000253.1:0-11087 GCA_036704105.1 Leptolyngbyaceae cyanobacterium
GTTCAGATTTGGGCGCTAACACGGAATTTTGCGCTTAATCTTTATCGTGACCATCAGTTTAAGAACATGGCTCGTACTCAAAGACATTGTTCTTTTAGTTTAGAATTCCTCAAAGACATCTTTAGAATGAAATAGCCCTGGGGTGTTGCACCTTTCAGATAATATTCATTAATGCCTTTATGTTCAATAGTAGATACCTGAGTATTCAACGGATGATTATTATAAATTGATGCTGAATCGATAGAATTTGCTTGATTGAAATCATTATTTACAGCTTGTTCTGTTGAAGTTTCCTCATGTGTTTCAGAAGTATATATTGCATCAATTAAAGACTTAGCAGTTGGGTTCCACTCGATCCGTGACGGTTGACCTCTTCTACCAATTACGAATTTACCCAGTCCTGCTAACTGAATAAGTTTTCCAAAGGTAACAACTCCATCGTCCCGATTACTTGTAGAGGAACCATAGCCATGCTTCCACCAATAGTCTTTTATACTTTCTGTGTCTGTGGTAGATAAGTTACCACCTTGAGAAATGCTTTCAAGATAATGACCATAAGGTGAATAGCGAAGAAGAAGTTTCAAAAAAAGCTTCTCCCTTTGATTACTATCTCTTTCAATTGCTAGCTGTTTCCCTTCGGCACTAAAGCTTAATCCCTCATCTAAAATACCTAGAATTTCAAGAGCCTTTCTAGAAGTCTCAAAATTTGACTTATTGTATATCTCCTTGATAGCTTTTTCATTATCTGGTTTTCTTTTAATAGCCTCAATGAGCTGGAGAACGTCCTGATCTTCAGTTTTGTAAGGAAGTGTGTTATCTGATACTTTTTGCGGCGTATCTTCAGTACTTGCCATAGTTCTTGTCTCACTTGCTAAAAACTTATGCAGGATTTTATCCAATAAGGGGAAGATCCAACAAGGGTGTTTGCCCGTATATTGTAAAGTAATGCTTGTATAAAACATATATAAGATATACCTTAGAGCAAATGTTGAAGGTCTTGGCTAAAAAAGAGAAACGTCATCACGAAAACAATCAGCTTAAAATGATTTTTTCCCAGTAATAACAAGCAAGAAACTAAAATAGATCGATTTGCAGCAGTTGCAACATATTAGTTAGTTCCGACACTACTGAGAGATGCATACAAGGCAGGGGTGACGGAACCCAGGAGATCGCCTATTTGTAACAGTGTAGGCACAGGTAGTTATACAGTTGAGCGATCGCTTGAGGAAGTACAAGAGCGATTTGATCGCCCCCCTCAATCCTTCACCGCCACCAGTAGTTCTCGATACACTCTTTTAAGATCTTCCAATTGATAGTGAGCATTTAACCCACTAGGATTAGGCAGTACCCAAACGATCGCACCATCCAAAGACTCATTTTGTTTCCCCATGACTGCTTTGGGTCGATTGAACGCCGTGCGATAAGCACTGATACCCAGAACAGCCAAACATTGCGGTCGATAGTGCTGCACCTTGGCTGCTAACTGTTGCTGTCCTATAACCAGTTCTTCAGCGTCTAATTCATCTGCCCTGGCTGATGAGCGATCTACAATGTTTGTTAAACCATAGCCAAACTGGAGCAGGTCGCGATCTTCAAACGGTGCAAGCAATCGTTCTGTAAAGCCTGCTGCATAAAGCGATCGCCAAAAGCGATTTCCCGGACGGGCAAAGTGATGTCCAACTGCGGCACTGTAGAGGCTAGGATTAATCCCACAGAACAAGATATGCAAGTCTGGTGCAATAATATCTGGAACCGTCTTCCCAGTTGCTGCACGAATTTCTTCTAGTGTGGGTTTGCGCTGCACAATCTATACTTTGCCCCAGATAATCTTCTGATTCTAATAGGTAAGCGATCGCGGTGATACGATAATAAGCGATCGCTCTCTACTGAATATGCATCGTACCTTCATCCCTGGCATTGCTCCACCCGCAGTACAGTCCGAACCCGCCTGGTGGTTCGCATTTGTTGGTAATAAGCTGCTGGTTCGCCTCGAAGGAACGGTGAGCCAAATTCCCTACCTAATTAGTCTATCAGAGATTGGTTTGATTCCTGTGCAGACACAATATCTCGGCACTTTGGACGATCAACCTTGTTATTGCGCCCAATTGCCCAAAGATACTATCGCGCCCGACGGTATGAGCTTAAAAGGACTGCGCGAATTATATGGAACGTTAGACGAAGATTTGTTTGCGTTAAGCGGTCGCGCTATTCAGATTGTGGAATGGGATCGCACTCATCAGTATTGCGGACACTGCGCCACACCGACAACACAATTATCCCACGAACGTGCCAAACGTTGCCCCAATTGTGGATTAGTCAATTATCCTCGCCTTTCGCCTGCAATTATTGTACTTGTCTCTCGTGGTGAGGAGCTATTGTTAGCCCGCGCCCATAGATTTCCAACTGGGATGTACAGTATTCTAGCTGGATTTGTGGAACCGGGAGAATCCTTAGAAGAGACGGTGGTGCGGGAAGTCCGGGAGGAAGTTGGGATTGAAGTCAAAGACATTCGCTATTTTGGTTCGCAACCCTGGCCGTTTCCGAATTCACTCATGATTGGATTCACAGCCACTTATGCTAGTGGTGATATTGCAGTCGAACCGCAAGAGTTGGTAGATGCTGCTTGGTTTAACAAACACAACCTACCGCAGATTCCGCCAAAGCTGAGCATTGCTCGAAAACTGATCGACTGGTTTGTCTCTACTCAACCCTGAGATACAGGATTTCTATCAGTAATTATACCATCATAAAAGCATGAATACTCAAGAACGTCTTGCTACGCTTGGACGCATCCGTAAATGGAGTCGTCTTATGGATACGGCATTTCGGATTCCTGGGACACCGTTTAGGATTGGCTGGGACCCGATTATTGGCTTGATTCCGGGACTTGGAGATTTAATCGATACAGCTTTTTCTGCTTATCTTCTCTTCCTGGCGAGTCAGTTTGGTTTACCAAAAAATGTGTTGGGCTGGATGGTATTTAACATCGGTCTGGAAGCTATAGTTGGCTCGATTCCCTTAATTGGGGATGTGTTTGATGCTTTCTACAAATCCAATATTCGTAACTTGGCACTGCTTGAGAAGCACTTGCAAGTAACTGAACCAAATTTGAGTGAAGTAGATCCGCTGAATCTTTCAAGTGTCAGTACGCCAAATCCAAGCTAGATTGGCACTGCGATCGCTTAAAAAAGACGGTATGGATGCAGATGTAAACCGAAAAAAGATCTACTTGGCTAATCCATATGGTTTCTCGCAGCAGCAAAAGGCTTTGCTGCTACCTCCTATTATTCAAGCTCTTGAGGCTTTAGGAGCAGAAGTGTGGGAACCGTTTGAACGCAATAATCAAATTGACTTTTCCCAGATAGGGTGGGCGTATCGTGTGGCTCAGGCGGATCTGAGCGATGTGAAAAATTGCGATGGAATTTTTGCACTCATCAACGGAACGCCGCCAGATGAAGGGGTGATGGTAGAATTAGGAGTGGCGATCGCCCTGAATAAAGCAATTTTCTTATTCCGAGATGATTTCCGACGCTGTACTGATAGCGAACAATATCCTCTCAACCTCATGCTCTTTTCTGGTTTGCCAGCAGTTGGTTGGGAAGACTACTACTACACCTCGGTAGAAGAAATTAAATCTCACGATAAAGCTTTGTATAGTTGGTTGAATAGCGGATTTTAGATTTTGTCGCTAGGGCGTTCTTTCTCCCCTAGAGCGAAGTGCCGTGCTTTTGGAGCATAGGCGAGAGTATATTGAGATTGCGGATGCTAAAAGTCAATAGCGGTTTGAATATGGCAACATGGGGAAAGTGCTTGTTGCGATCGCTACCGATGTCTTCAACCAATTCTTCTCCAAATGCCGTCCGCCATCACCTCCAGCAAGTCCGCTCTGCCTTTCTCCGTCTCCACAAGGCATTGCTGGATTCTGAGCGGATTCTGTACGAACAATTTTATGGACGCATTCCATCGTCTGGTGAATTCTTTCGACTTGTTATCGGACATGAATGGTTTAACTGGCTGCGTCCGATGTCTCAATTTATTGCCTCTGTTGATGAAACCTTAAGTACTAAAGAGCCTGTAACGTTGGAACGAGCGAATGAGTTACTGGAAGAAGCCCGCAGAATAAATTATCTATCTGAGGATGGTACTCCAGAACAGCAACGTTACTACTATGCCATCCAGCGCGACCCAAACATTGCCATAATGTATGTAGAGGTGGGGCAATTACTTGCTGCAAACCCAGAGCAGTGAAGCCAAAAGTCAAGCATTCAAAATTACGCAATCTGATGTATGTATGCTGGCTTTTGTGTAGTTAGCATAAAAGCTAATAGCCCAGAGCATATATCTTGTAACAAAGGCTTATGAAAGCACCCGCGCGGCCTATTTCAGGAATCATGCTACCGATCGCAACGGCGATCGCTATTCTTGCTACCCTGGCTGTTAACATCCTGTCGAATTTCTTCCCCGCCCAAGGGTTAAACATTGGTGAAATCTCCAACACCATTCTTCAGGGCGTACAGATTACTCCGGCAAACTATGCGTTCGCCATTTGGGGCTTAATTTACTTGGGCTTAATTGCCTATGGCATTTATCAGCTTCGCCCTACCCAGCGCAGTAATTCAACCATTCGTCGAGTCGATATTTTACTGATCGTTGCTTGTATTGCTCAGATAACTTGGGTGTATCTATTTACCCTGCGTCTGTTTTGGCTTTCAGTCATGGCAATGCTAGCAATCCTACTGCCATTGATTGGAGCTTACCTGCAATTGGGAATTGGCAAACAGCGAGTGTCGCGGCAGCAGAGATGGTTGGCACAGATGCCGTTTAGTATTTATCTAGGCTGGATTTCTGTAGCAACAATTGTCAACATTGCCTCTGCCCTCTACATATCTAATTGGGATGGATGGGGCATTAGTGCTGCTGGCTGGACTGTAATTATGTTGATTGTAGGGGGGGTAATTGGTGCTTTTGTTGCCACCCAACGGGCAGATATTGCCTTCACTCTAGTGTTCGTCTGGGCATATGTGGCGATCGCGATTCGTAATTTAAATAATCCTGCTATTTGGATTACGGCAGTAGTAGCGGCGATTACATTAGCAGTCCTGCTGGCGTTTAGCAGAATGAGACACAAAACGTAATGTTTTCAAAATGGAGTCTCAGCGACTAGGGAAACGATCTTTCCCGATTGTGGATGCTCAAAGCAAAGTTCTCTAGCGTGTAAATGCAAGCGCCCTACTTTAGCACGACAACCATATAAGCGATCGCCCAAAATAGGTATTCCAAGCCCGCGCGGATCGGCAGCATGAACCCGAATCTGATGGCTACGGCCAGTTAACGGCAAGAACTCCACACGAGTGTAGCCTCCTTCGCTTGTAATTACCCGAAACTGGGTAATGCTGGGCTTACCTCGCTGTTCATCAACTTTTTGATAAGGGCGATCGCTAGGATCTCCCCAAAGTGGCAATTCAATCGCACCGCGTTGGATTATCAGCGCTCCAGCAAGTATTGCTTCATAAACCTTTTGCACTCGCCGTTGCTGAAACTGCTGGCTCAAATGGCGGTGCGTTTGACGATCGCGCGCCAGCAGGAGAATGCCAGACGTTTCCAGATCCAAACGATGTACCGTAGCAATTGCCATTCCATCGGGTAGCAAATGACGTAAACGAGCCAAAACGCTATCTTGGCGATCGCTGTAACGGCCGGGTACAGACAACAATCCTGCGGGTTTATTTACAGCAATCAGCCACTCGTCTTCATAGAGAATGGGTACGTGATCGGTATTGCCAATTTCTGCAATTGTTAACCTTTGAGGCAAGCCTGACAACAGAAACCCCATTAATGGCTGACAGCGATCGGCACAGGCTTGATAAAATTCTCCCTGGACTTTATCTCCCTTAATTGAGGGAGAACCCCACCAAAATTCCGCCATCGCTAGCGGCTTGAGGCTATGAGTTGCCGCATAATGCAGCAATTTTGGCGCACAACAGTCTCCTGTTCCAGTGGGCATGGAGCCTGACGGCATCAACTCCTGTAGCGGCAGAGACTCGCCCGCAAAATTGGTTAGCCAATAGCTAGCTTGCATCTGAGCTTGAAGCTGGCGGGATAAGGCTTTGCGTTTTTGTTTCAATTGATGAATTCGAGTGTCTGCCTGTTCAATTGTGTGTTTGAGCGGCTGCAATACGGCATCGCGTTGGCGTTTAATCTGCCTGCGCTCGATCCCATCCTGGCGGCTCTGCTCGTTAAGTTGCTCGATCGCTACTTCTAAAGCTGTTCCACTCAGGGTTTCCAGAAGCAACTGACGCTGGTGTTGCCGTTCATGCTTGCGGTGATCGTGGTTTTGAGAAAGTTGCTGCAAGCGCGTCTCAAATTCGTCAGATAACACTTGATACTGCTGCCGCTCTGGAATATGCTGTAAAGCAATGAGTTCTTGCTTAATAGTTTCTAAGCTAGCCAGAGTGTAGGCTTCCTCAACTACCCGACGATCTCGCCCCCCAATTGGTGGCACCCATCCCTCAACTACGCTGATGCCATTCAAAAGCCCAGAAAAGGCTTTAAGCACTCGCTGTTCTCCTGCCGGAGTTTCGACTAGCAGTACTCCATACATCTTGCCCTCACGGGAATATCTCTCATCGGTAGCAAGGTGTTGCATCAGCCCACGAGCAATAACTTCTGCTAAGCGGGTGCGAGGCAGCCTCAACAACTCGCCACTTTGAGGACAACGACCTGCATACCAATATGCCGGAAATGAGTCGCCCTTCGCACAATCGCATCTGATGAAATCTGAAGGCGGATAAAGAACCGTCACGAACAATTCGCAATTAATAATTCGCAATTCGCAATTATTACCCCATACGTAAACGTAGGGGTTTGAATATTGATGCTAAGCATTTTTTTGTTTTCCATAACTAAAGTTAGTTGCTAGTTCCTTCTTTAATTGCGAATTGCAAATTGTTTTGGTCATAGGGGATAGTATATTCTTTTAGTTGCGATCGCACTCAGGTATCTTAAAACCCATTTCCTAGGAACCGCGATATTGAATGCGGTAGATGCGATTGTTAGCTTCCTATGTGAGTAATAGACTACCATCAGGCAACACCAGTAAACCAACAGGCCTACCCCAGGTAGTAGGTACAGACGGATCTAAGAGGAACCCAGTGAGAAAGTCTTCGTAGTAGTTTTGGGGTCGTCCGTTAGAGTTGAAGGGAACAAACACAATTTTATAACCAGTACCGCGATCGCGATTCCAAGAACCACGAAAAGCCACAAAAGCCCCATTGCGATACTTTTCCGGAAACGTCTTCCCATCATAAAACTGAAGTCCCAAAGCGGCTGAATGCGCTTGAAATAGCACATCTGGAGTTTTGGTTTTGGCTACCAAATCGGGGCGTTTACTTTTACCGTTCTGTGTCTGACGTGGATCGAGATTTTTTGGTGTTAAATAAGCATAAGGCCAGCCGTAGAATTCTCCCTGTTGTATGCGTGTGAAATAATCTGGAACCAAATCGTCACCAATCTGGTCTCGTTCGTTCACCGTTGCATACAGTTGCTTAGTAGTAGGGTGAAAATCCAACCCGATTGGGTTACGCAAACCAAAAGCAAAGGTTTGTTGGTTAGAACCATCCAAATTCATCACCTGTACTGAAGCGCGAGGAAGCGGTTCTTCCTCAACATTTGATTCGGAACCAACCGAGACATATAACTTTTGCCCATCAGGAGAGACAACCACATTGCGCGTCCAATGCTGGTTGTAGCCACCACCGGGAAGAGTAGCAATTTTTTTACCAGTACCAGTGAGTTGCTGTTGACCTTTAGTATAAGGAAACCGCAAAACTGCATCAGTATTACCCAGAAAGAAAGAATCCGCAGAAAAAGTCATACCAAAGGGAATATTTACCCCGTTTTCACCGCTAGCAAAGGAGGAACGTACATCTGCTACGCCATCGCTGTTGGTGTCGCGCAGTAAGCGAATTCGATTTTCTCTGGTTTCTGTCACCAGCACGTCGCCACTGGGAGTAAGAGCAAGCCAACGGGGGGCATCTAAATTTTCAGCATAGACGTTGACTGTGAAGCCTTTCGGCACTCTTAAAGTCGGATTTTGCGGGATGGGGATGACATTGGGAGACTTAGAGACGCTTTCGCTGGCGAAGGGTTTGGGTAGATTGGGAACAGCGATCCGGATAGGTGTGGGGGATAGTGTAGTAGTTGAAATTAAATTTTTGGGTTGTTCTGGACTTGCGGCTACTTGGGGCGAATTGCTTAGCTTAGTTGTCGGTTTTTGTTCATCCAGTGAGGCACGAGTTGCATCACAGGCGGACGCACTTAGTAAAAGTAGTAATAGCAGCAAACGTAAGGAATTCATGGTAAAAGTTGGAACTTGAAAATTATGAATGATGAATTATCAATGATAAATTAGAAATTTTTCAGTATTCATAATTCATCATTCATTGCGATCACCTTTACCCTATTTTCTATTCCTATTTATAGAATTAACCCAGCGAAACTGATACGGATCGTTTTTTGCTCCCCATACCTGTTTGCCCGCTGCATCAAAGCCTCGATCCAAGGTATCCATCCCTGCTTGATGCAAAACGATGTGATTTGTGATTCTCACAGCGCCTTTATAATCACTCGGACAGCCACCTGCTTTATCGCCTACATAATTTTCACCTTGGCGTTGCAAGAACACGCTACATTTAGATTCACCAATGTCGCTAATTTTGACAATACGCTCTGCTTTTGGTTTGCCACACAAACCAGTCCAAGCTGCTGGAGTTGGGGGTTTGAATACAGCTGATTCCACGCTACGTTTATCTGCACTGGGAGCAATTCGCAAAAACCGCTGTCGATAAGGTTGAGTCAGCTTCCGAGAAAGCGCTTGTTCTTGGTAAAGGAATTCTTGGGGACGGTTTAGCGTTGCTGCATCCTCTACTTTGACTTTGCAGCTAGTGATACGGACGTTTGGGGCTTTAGGATTAGCACTCGCTTGTGCGGAAGTATCCATCGCCCCGTCAAGATGAGATACTACCTCTTGCACCTGCTGTTCAATTGGAATCGATGTAGATATATCAGTAGTATCTGCCAATGCCGCAGATCCAGAAGCGATCGCTCCACAAATTACATAAATCAGTATTTTAGTCTTTCTCACAGCCACCATCACAGAGAATTTAGTAGGGTGGGCATCGCCCACCTGACAATTGATCGCTAGAAGCTTAATCCAAATCCTGATGAATAAAAGGTTTAGCATTCGTACCCGTGTAGGTAGCAGCAATATGCCCATCACCAACCAACTGATACTTATATGTCACCAGTCCTTCTAAACCAACAGGCCCGCGTGGTGGCATTTTCTGGGTACTAATTCCAACTTCTGCTCCAAAACCATAACGGAAACCGTCAGCAAAGCGAGTCGAGCAGTTATGATACACTCCAGCTGCATCTACTTGTGCTAAGAAGGTTGAGGCGGCAAAAGAATCTTCTGTAGCGATCGCATCGGTATGTCTCGAACCGTAAGTATTGATGTGAGCGATCGCCTCTTCTAGAGAATTTACAATCTTAATTGCCAAAATCAAATCGCTGTATTCTGTCGCCCAATCCACTTCGGTAGCAGCAGCAATATCCAGAATTTCACAGGTACGCTCATCTCCTCTTAACTCTACACTGCGTTCTTGCAACGCCTGGGCAACTAATGGTAGAAATTCAGGTGCGATCGCTTGGTGAACCAGCAGAGTTTCAATCGCATTGCAAGCAGCTGGATAATGAGTTTTCGCATCCAGGGCAATTTCTACCGCCTTTGTCAGATCCGCTGCTTTATCTACATAAAGATGACAAATCCCGTCTGCGTGTCCTAGTACCGGAATGCTGGTATTTTCTTGCACGAACTTGACGAAAGAATTAGAACCTCTCGGAATAATCAAATCTACATATCGATCCAGTTTTAACAGCGCCAGGGTTTCTTCTCTGGTTGTCAGCAACTGCACCACAGCTGGATTAACTTCTGTCCCCGCTAATCCCTGGTGAATTGCTTTGACGATCGCATCACACGAACGAACTGCTTCTTTTCCACCTTTGAGGATGACACCGTTACCAGACTTGATCGCTAAAGACGAGATCTGAATTGCTGCATCTGGTCTTGCTTCAAAAATTACACCCAATACACCCAAAGGGCAAGCAATACGCTTGAGGATTAATCCTTCATCTAGTTGGCGATGAATCTGGATTGCACCGACTGGATCGCTTAACTTGCCAACATCTCGCACTCCCGCGATCGCACTAGTGAGCTTTGCTTTATCCAACTTGAGACGATTGTAAAGCGGTTTAGCAATTCCCTCTGCTGCGGCTTTCGAGCAATCAGCTGCATTTGCTGCCAAAATTTCATCTTGAGCAGATTCTAAAGCAGAGGCGATCGCTTCAATTGCTTGATTTTTCGACTGAGTTGATAAAACTGCTAACCCACTTGCAGCAGCGCGGGTTTGTTGAGCAATCTCGATTAGGGGAGGAAAAGCAACTTGGGAAATCATGACGCTGGATCGAATGCCTATTTAGAAGAAAAATTTTAGCAAAATCCTGGCTTTCTCTTAAATTCTAGTCGATGGAATGCATTGCTATGTTAGAATTCCCCTGACTAAGAAATGGCTAATGATATAATTGTGTATTTCTATTAGTTATCTCAATTTTCAGTTTATTCTTACCCGAATTAAAATTAAATTTTAATTTAATTTACGTTATATTATGTTTATTTTACTAACCTATTTAGAAATAGAACTTGTTCTTTGTTACTCAATCAAGTTCACAAAATCAATTTGCTCTAATGAAGCAGTTTGAATTTTATTGCGATAAGTGTTGCCAACAAGCACAAAATTTGGTGTCTAAGTCAAAGAAATACCTTCAAAAATCGAAGCAATTAAGGTCAGCTTCAAGCGAATATTGCCAACAGGCAAAGCATTTGAGATCTAATACCAATCAGAAATGAAATTGAGCAAAATAGAAGGGGAGTGTAAATAGGAGTCAGCAAGAATGGCAAGGCAACTGGTGCTAGAGATAACTGAAACAGCTAAATACTTGAAAAAAAGTCTCAAGCGGGCTAAGAGCGGAAA
>DATNQH010000254.1:0-5407 GCA_036704105.1 Leptolyngbyaceae cyanobacterium
TAGGGTAGAATTCGATTGCCTCTGCCTGCCTGAACATAAGGTAGCCCATCTTTTTCAAAGACAGTCTGCCAGGTAGAGTTACGCTCCATGTCCCGTAATAAATTGGTACCAGCAGTTATGAAAGGCTTCCAGTGTCTATTGCAGAACACGTCCGATCTTTGGGCAAGATTACGTGCTGATTCAACTAACGCAAAGGCGTGAGGGTGTGTTTGGAGGTTACCTGGATTTTCATATTCCTTCAAAACCTTCAATAATTCCCGCTGCTGATCAACTTCTCTTCGCTTCAAGCCCTTTGTTGCAGAAAGAGCAGCTTTTAAATCACTTGTCTTCATCTCCCAAGCAACTCGTTCAAACCACTCAGATGCATTGCGATATGAAACTTGAATACCAGGCGAAGCATGACATTGAATACAAAGTTCAAGAATCGTGTATAGGTAATCGCCCCATAATCTAAAAGATTTTTGGACAGTAGGTCTCAATTTAATTGGAATCTTATGTTTACTGTCCCATTTGCGTTTAAAGGCGTAGTGAAGCCCAAATATCCAATGCACTTCAGTTAGTCCTGCGTGAAAGTTTAGGTATTCATTATTCGCCGAGTTTGCTGAAATAAATGGATGTTGAATAGCCTTAAACGCTAAAGCCCAATCTTTATCATGGGTTTCTAGCTTTTTAACTAGTACTGCAACCTCTTCTTTTTGATGGTCTTGTTGGGACAGCGGCAAATACATTAATTCCTCCTTTGAAAAAGCCAGGAAGAGCAATTGCTCCTCATGCTGCCTTTAGGATATCCTCAACCGTCAATCGCAACTCGCTAAATGTAGGAGAGATAATGCTATCGCTTTCCTTGAAGGATTGCACTTGATACCTACCATCAACTAGATGATGGACAAAAACTGTTGGCACTTTGGGATTGCCAAGATAGGAGCGCGGGCCAATCGCTAAATAGTCCACAATCCAGTATTCTTGAATGCCCAAGCGCTGGTATTCGTCCAGCTTGTCGATATAGTCATCTTCCCAATTAGTTGAAACTACTTCTACAGCTAGCTGCAAAGGTTCGCTGAGGGCAGAGTAAGCAAATGGGTTTGAGTCCCAAATTACTTGGTCTACTACGCTGACATCAGGATGGCGACCTTGTATTTTGCCGTCCGAAGTTTGCGTTCTAACCACAATTCGACCGGAAACTCTAAACGGCATTTGTAGCCGATTTTTTTCAGCCTTGAACGTATCGCTGATGAATTCTGCAACGTTGTCGTGCTGTCTAGTTGCGAGTATCCGCACGATTTCTCCATTTACAAGCTCAAAGCGTCCGTCTTCGGGACGTGATTCTAAAAATTCTTCAAAAGTTATCGACCTGGTTGTTTGAACCATCTCAAGCCTCCGAGGTACTGCGACGCTGCTCAAACGAAACAAGATGGCAGGGATAGGGGATTAATGTTAGATAGCTGCACGCTTAGCATCCTCTTGTTCTGCCCGCTCTACAGCCTCTTCGCAGAGAACCTCGATTAGGTTGCTGACGGATCTCCTTTGTTTTCTTGCCAATTTTGCGACCCGTTCTTTCACCTCTTTATCTAGGTAAACGCTGACTTGAATTTTGTCTGAATTACGAGGCAAGGGCATTACAGTCACTCCACTACGCTGTTGCTTTACCTCAATCATACTGTCACCTCAACTCATAGTTAGTTACACAAATAGACTAGTACAACTACTCTAATACTTCTACAAATGTAAATAGTTTGTAAAGTAGTACCACCATACACTATAAAAGGTTATATTAATATTATCAAGGGGTGAGCAAATTCCCTACACCGCGCTCCCCATAGGACTTTCAATCATGCAAGACTTACTTACCGCCGCAATCATCGCCATCGCTCTGTTGTTCGCCGCCGCCACCACTATTGATTTCGCCACTGGATTAGTAAAACTCTGGCAGGATGCCGGAAGCAAAGCGCTGCCACGAGTTGAGGCAAAGCCAGCAATCGAGCAGCCAGCGATTGCGAATCAAGTTGAACCAGCTTCAGCGCTGCCAGATATATGGATGCAACTAGTTGAAGAGGTTGTGATCGCACTACCAGCTGAGCAGCCGAGTGTTAAGCCGCAGCTGCTACTAGCACCTGCACAAGTACAGGTTGCAACGTTGCAGTGGTCACTGAACAACTTACCTCCCATTGAGACTTTTATTGTTGAGGTGCCATGCGCGATCGCAATGGCGAAATCCCGGTCGCCCAAAGTCTCGCCAGTAATAGAGTTGGCTACAAAGAAGCAACTGGAGTCATGTAGCATCCGCCGATTAAAAGCGTTGGCTCGTCAAATTAAACTTCGCGGTTATGGCTCCATGCGGCTAATAGAGCTAGCAGATTCCCTGGCAGGCAAAATCTCACTTACCGATTTAGCTGCCTAAGCCCTGGTGCGGCATCACCTAAAACTGCCAATCATGCCAAAGGCGATCGCAAAACTTTGGACGGTAGCGCGATCGCCTCTGAACCCCACTCAAGGAAAGTAGGAATATTATGATATCAGCTTTATTTCAACCGGAAATTAGTAATTTAGAATCTCAAATCGCTCAACTTCAGACACAGATTGCCCTCCACCAAGAGCGCATCACTCATTTAAATGAAGCCGAGTCGGTGGCAGATAACGCGGTTGCGTCCTTGCAATCTGCTCTAGAAAAAGTCTCGTCCGTTTCTCCAGCAGCGATTGAAAGTTTAAAAGTAGCTGTTCTTGGCTTATTCAGAGGCGGTGACACGCCAGGCGGCGGAAACGACGGCGATAATCCGCCTGGTGGCGATGGAGGTTCTAGCCCCAATGAGCCGAAACCAGAACCAAACTTAAATGAGCAGGATACTGAGGTTTCAGATACTCTGACAGAAGTTGAAAATAGCTACGTGCGATTGGTTCAACTTTCTGAAACCGCCGCATATATGGCAAAGTTCGATGGTGAAATTCTTGCAGCCTATTTAGGACTTAACAGCAAAAGTAAATCTCAAGCCTGGGGTGCATGGTGCGTACAAAATGGTATTGCGTCTGGCTATGAACTGAGAGCATCTAAGCGATTAACTACCAAGTATGAAATCAAATTGTGGGACGTATCTTTCAAGGAGATTGAGCGACTGTCTAAACTCGATCTGACTCAATACCCGCCAAAAGCGATTTTAGAACTAGTGGCGAAACCCGATGAAACCGAGCAGCCTCTGGTACAAGCCGAATTAGAGCAACATCTTGAAGAACAGGCAGCAGCGATCGCGCCCGAACACCCGCTTATTGACCCACTGGATGTTCCCGAAGGTTGCATTTTGGAACGCTCCGAAGATTGGCTTAACCTCGAATACTTTGTTCGCGCACACGTCATCGTCAGAGTCAAGGGAGTTCCAACGCCTCAGATAAAAACACTTGGCAGGCTTATTGAAACTGGCAAAGGAATTTGTGCTTATGCCAATTTTTCATCAATTGCGCGATACTTCCCCGACAATGAAAGCGCTATTCGATACCTTGCAGGTGTAGCAAGTACATCTTTAAATCAAATTGCAGAAGCTTTTGAACAGCACGAGCATCTGATGAAAAAGCGAGTCGCCCGGCTTTGATTTTCGCCAGTACCAAAGTAAAAACCAGTCCTCGCTGCGCTTCGAGGTGCTGTGAGGACTGGCACAGAGCATGATACACACTGAGGTTAACATCATGATTCACAATTTCAACCGTCGCCACTTTTTATCGAAATGTTTAGCAGCACCAGCTGCTCTATCGGCATCTGCTATCCGTCCTAAATCTGCAATTCCATCCACCTTCCCAAAAAGAAAGTTTCAGTTTGGTCAGGAGGTTCAGCATACTCTGGAATTTGAAGATGGGGAACTTTCACACCAGGTCGGTGTAGTGGTCGGCGTAAATTACGAGCAGAAGGAATGGAACTACTTAATTAAGTGGAGGAAATGCTGCAATCTGAGTCACAACGTATCTTACATCCCCGACCAAGCCGAGCCTGGTTTCGTAGTTGAGAGTCAGTTGAAAGCTGTGTAATGCGTGATGCAAGATGTTTTTGAAGTCGCGCCGAACAACCGCCAGTTGACAGCGGCGCGACTTGCTTCCCCAAAAATAGGAAATTATCCTTATTATGGCTTTTAGAAAAAAATTCAAGTCACGCCACAAATCCCTTGTCGGTTCTTCGGCGGCTACACTGTCTCCTGCTGCGAGATCGCCTTTAATTCCGGTCGCCCCCAATTTCCCAGTCCCAGTCCCAAAATACAGCATTGGGGAGGAAGTACTTGCAGTCTGGGAATCGGACGGAGAACTGAAATACACCCACGCCCTTGTGATTGGAATGGCATTCAACCCAACAGGACACAAACCCGGATGGTCATATCTGCCCAGGTGGGTGGATAACATCGAATGCCCAAAGTCGAATGGTAAAGACGACGGAGTTCTCTGGCACGAAAGTCACCTGAAACCAATGCCCAAGTAGCGCGCCTGATACCTGGAAGAACCTTTCTTTATACCTTGTAAAAAAAATAGAAAACTGATGATAACAAACCGAGATCGCTTCCCTGATGTAAACTTTTTAGAACCTAATGACTTTAAAATTATTGGTGATGTCGAAGGCACTCCACTAGTATTAATTGGCAGAGAGCAAGGCAGCGATGCTCTAGTGGTATCCAGAACGCACACCGACGACCCTAAGACAGAAAATTTATTCGCTGTCCCGTTGTACGAGCTGCTCAGCCATACTTTTGGAGCAGTCAACATTGCAAAAAATATATGAACGATTTTCCCAACTCCAGCAACTCGAAACCGAAGCAGCGATAGCTCTTCAATGGCATCCTGAAAGAGTAAACCATCATATGGCGGAGACATACCTGATGGGATGTTCCCCCGGCTCAAAAAGTCGGGGTTTTCTTGTGGTGCGATCGCGCTGTCTTACTTTATCTTACCTAGTCTTACATATTATTCTTACAGCATTATTACATTTGTAAGATTAAATCAGATATTAATTCTTACACTTGTTTTACAAAAGTCATACAATGCCAGAAATCTTTAATTTCCGTTGCCCAGATGACCTATTGGAAGCGATCGCAAGCCGCGCTGCCGAGTCGGGTGAGAGCAAGTCGAGCGTAGTGGTAGCTGCTTTGCGGTATGCATTCGGCTTGGCAGATTACCCCAGCGATGCAGTGGTGGGGATGAGTGTCTTACAACAGTTAGAAGCGCGTATTACAGAACTGGAGGGAAAGTTAACAGCCTGACTCAAGAGCCGGGTCAGGCAAGTAAGACATTAGAGACGGAACAAACCGCGCCGCCGGGATTAGATCGGGACGAGACAGGCTTTAGCCCAAGTGTTGCAGCGATGTCGCAGAGAGAATTTTGTGAATATCTGGCTGAAGATCCATCTAATGTAGGGGCTAAGGCAAGGCGGCGGGGCTTATCC
>DATNQH010000255.1:0-8399 GCA_036704105.1 Leptolyngbyaceae cyanobacterium
TACTTCATTAGAAAGAAGACTTCGCCCCTAACAAATTTCTAAGGTGAAGCCAAGAGGTAAAATTATCTCTTCAAACCTTGTTCCCAATTTCAGCCTGGGAACTAGAATATGTGGTTATGCCTCAATTAAATATTGCTGCCAAATCTAAATTAATTGAATTGAAGTATTATGAACAAAAAATTTGCAGTGTACAGTTTTATCACTTTAATAACAGCCAGTGTGATCGCTACCTCAATTACAAATTCTGTTACAGCTAAAGAGTGGAATCAAGCGCAAGCTCCCAGCCAGCCTAACAACAATCCCATGCATCAAGGGATGGAAAAAAGTACAGAAGTGGATAAGACATTTATCGAAATGATGATTCCACATCATCAAGGAGCCGTAGAAATGGCACAGATGGCTGTAAATCAAGCTAAAAATCCAGAAGTTAAAAAGTTAGCTGAATTTATTATCAAAGATCAAAACCGAGAAATTCAGCAAATGCAGACTTGGTACAAACAGTGGTATGGTGCCCAAATCCCTACAAATAACATGAATATGCAAATGCATCACGGCATGGGACAAGAAATGATGATGGTGATGCAGCAGCAAGAGATGATGGACAAAGAAATGATAGCAGCATTACAAAATGCTTCTAATTTTGACCGAAAATTTCTGCGTGAAATGACTAACCATCACCAAATGGCATTAATGATGGCTGGTATGGTTGTTGACAGTGCAGTACACCCTGAAACTCGCAAATTAGCTCAATCTGTTATTCAAAGTCAGAGTGCTGAAATTGAGAAGATGCGGCAATTGTCTCAGAAGATTCGATAACTTTAGACCTCAATTTCCTACTGTTCCAAGCTGAAAGCATTAATTGCTGAGATGTACAGCATCAGTACGATCTCGTTATCAGGCTGAGCTTGATAACGAGTAAGTCTAACGATTGAGGAGCGATCGCTTAATCCTGTCGCAGCAACCAAAAACCACTATAAGTCATTCCAGAATCGTCAGGTTGCACGAGTAAAAAGTGCAATCCCTGACTCTGCTGTTTGCGTTGTTCGTAAGCCTTTGCAGCTGCTGTCACTTCAGGATCGGCAAAAGTGGCAACAATCCACCGATCTATTAAGCCTGCTTCTAAGATTAATCCAGATAAATCGCCTGCTATATAGTTGAGATAGACTGGTTGAGCCTCTTGTAGCCAACGCGCTAATTGTAGCGATCGCCTACCGCCATCAATTATTACTCCAGGGATGGCAACTGTTGATGCTATCCCTAAATTTAATGGCAGGAGAAAGTCTGGCATTTCCAGAATCGGAATCGGACGTTCCTTAAACGCTTCTTCAAGATCGCCAGCAGACAAAGTAGCAAAGCGCCACTGTTCACCCCAGAGATTTTCTGGTAGTGGTGTGGGGGGTGGTTTATCCAAAGCTGTGGGATCGTAAGATTCGCCAGTGTAATTTTCCTGGCTGCGCCAAAAAGGTAAGCGTTCTTGCAAGCACTGCTTCAAAGCCGAAGTGTGACGAGTTGGTTCGACAAAAATTCCTAACTGCTTTGCAGCTGCTGAAATTAAACTCAGTGATTGAGGACGGAAAACCTGAATTATATCTGGTAGTTTTTGACTTCCTGCTAACTGAAACTGTTCGATCAACCATTTAGCATTTGCTTGCGACTGGGGACATAACCCTGTATAGGTAAACGTCCGCGTTGGATCGCAAATTAACAATTCCCACAATGTTTGTCCGGCTGCATCTCGCAACGGACGGCGATAGAAATCAGCCTGCCAAATTTGCATAAATTTTAGGTGTAACTTGTTTCACCCATATTTCCAGCTTATCAAAGCTGAACTACAGAATAAAACTTCCTGGTTCTAGTATTTTCACTGAGGTAGCTGTAAAGCCTGTTTAAAGCAGGTTTAAAAGTTTTGTATTTTACATATATATATTATGAAGTTACGTACAAACACTTAAAACAGAAGCTAAGTTGTATTCGGGTAGCAGTCAATACATTGCTTTTAAATCCCACTAATAACTATTACAACTATATTTGGATAATTACTATGAGCGCGATTACAGGTACTAATGGTGACGACACCCTTAATGGTAGTGCTAGCGACGACAAGATCGACGGTAGAGCTGGCAACGACACTATAAATGGTGGTGATGGTAAAGACACAATAAACGGTGGCGCTGGTAACGACACCCTCAATGGTGGTGCTGGCGACGACACCCTCAATGGTGGTGCTGGCAATGACAAGATTGACGGTGGTATTGGCAAAGACACCATAAACGGTAGTGCTGGCAACGATATTCTCAAAGGCGGTGCTGGCGACGACAAGATCGACGGTGGCGCTGGCGACGACAAGATCGACGGTGGTGCTGGTAATGATATCCTCAACGGTGGTGCTGGCAAGGACATCCTCAACGGTGGTGAAGGTAGTGACACCCTCGATGGCGGTGATGGCAACGATACTCTCAATGGTGGCTGTGGCGACGATAAGCTGTTGGGTGGTTGTGGCAACGATACTCTGTTGGGTGGCAACGGCAACGATAAGCTGTTCGGTGGTGAAGACAACGATAAGCTGTTGGGTGGCAGTGGCAACGATATTCTCACTGGCGGCACTGGCAATGATCTTCTCACTGGTGGCACTGGCAATGATATCTTCCGCTATGCCAGAGTAGACTTTAGCGGTATCGACACGATTGTTGATTTCACGAAAGGAGAGGATCTCCTATCAGTTGAAGGCTTTGACTTCAGTAAATCTGGTCTTTCCTACACAAACCATAACACTACTGCTCTGTTTGATATTAATTGCGACGGTAAGGTAGATATGACAATCAATTTCAAAACTGAAGTGAACTTTACAGCATCTGACTTTGCAAAGTTTATGAGCGTGTAGGGCTAGTATTTTCGCAAACAAAAATCTCGCTCTCAGGCTAAGCCTAGGAGCGAGAAATATTATACAGAGGCAAAATTCGCGTCTGTACAGATTGCTAGAAAGGTAAACCAGCGACAGCGATGAAGCCTGCGATCGCACTTGCGGCTAAAGAAGTAACAGCCGCACCAAATAACCACCACGCAGCATCAGCGGCGGCTTTTTTGGCTTCCTTAGCTTGCTTCTTAGTTTGCTCTTTAATTGCACTCAAGCGTCTTTGAGTTTCCTGCTGAATGCGTTCGGCTTGATGCAGCACGTTATCCCGCGCTCCTTCAATTCGATCAACAATTCTGTTAGCTTGCGCCTCGGAAATATCCCCGCGCGAACTAAGCAGAGCAACTAAAGTACCGCGATCAAATTGACTCAGGCGATCGCGCAAAGCCTCAAATCCTGATTGCGGATCGTCAAACACTTTCTGAAAGTCTTGCTGAATACTTTCATAGTTGAGTTCGGGACGTTCCAAGGAGTTGAGATAGTTGCGAATTGTGCCAAAAGTCCCATCAATAGCTGACTGCACTCTTTGTTGCAGTTTCTCAACTTGTTCCACAATCGAGGTGCGGACAGATTCAATTCGATCGACAATTTGATTGGCTTCCTCTTCAGAAATATCCTCTCGTTGGGATAGCAACGCCACAATCGTAGAACGGTCGAATTTGGAAACGCGATCGCCTATGCTGCCTAATCCGGCGCGCGGATCGTTGAGCAGTAATTGCAGATCGCGCTTGATTGCTTCTGGATTCAGTTCTTCCTTGTTGGTGTTACGCAGATAGTCTTCCAGATTGCCTTCAAAGTCCAAAACCTGTTTAGTGGCACGACTTGCCAAACGTCGTGGCGTTTTGACAATGTTTTGAATTCCTACTTGGAGTTGATCGATGGTGTTGTTGATTTGCTCCTCGCTCAAGTCTCCCCGCTGAGAAAGCAGTTTAACCAAAGTTTCCCGATCCACTTGAGAGAGGCGATCGCGTAGTGCTGAAGCTCCTTCTCTGGGATGTTCTAGCAGAAGAGTCAAATCTCGTTGAATACTTTCTGGATTGAGTTCTTCCAAGTTGGTATTGCGGAGATATCCAGCCAGCACATTCGTAGTTTGCTCGTACTGCTTCCTTGCCTTTTCCACCACTTGTTGTGGGGAACGCACAATGCTATTTCGTACTGATTCCAAGCGATCAAGGATCTGATTTACTTGTTCCTCGCTCAGATCTTCCCGCTGCGACAGCAATTTCACCAACGTATCGCGGTCAAACTGTCCTAGCCTTGCTCGCAAAGCGTAAATTCCAGCCTGTGGATCGTCTAGCAACGCGCGAAAATCGCGCTCAATACCTTCAGGATTGAGTTCTTCTTTGCCAGTGTTGCGCAGATATTCTTCTACTCTTTGCCGCAACTCAGTAGCTCTTGCTGTGGCTTGCTCTTGCAGTTCTCTGGCTCGATTCAAAACAGCATCGCGCCTGCCTTCAAGAGAGCTAACAATATTATTAACTTCTTCTTCGTTGATGTCTGAGCGCTGCTGGAGCAATTGTACCAGCGTGTCGCGATCAAATTGAGAGAAGCGATCGCGTAAATCTTCAAATCCCGCCTCTGGATCTTCCAGCAGGTTAGAAAAGTCTCGCTCAATTCCTTCTGGGTTTAATTCTTCTTTCCCAGTCGAGCGCAAATAATCTTCAATTCTGCTGCGGAGATCTTGCGATGTTTCTCTCGCTTCCGCCTTGCGCACCATTTCTAGAACTTCCGTGCGGACGCTTTCCATAGTAGCAGCAATTTCTTTTACCCTGGCTGGAGTAATGTCACCGCGTTGCGTCACCAAGTTAGTGAAATAATCAGAGTCAAGTTCCTCCAATTGCCGTCTGATGGCTTTGGGAGACGCATCTGGATCGTAGATGACATCTTTGAATTCATCTTTGAGCGTAATTCGGTTGAAATGCCAAGGCAAAGCACCCAGTATGTAGTCTTCTACGTCCGCCTTAACGGTGTTATCGGGTAATGCTGGGATTGTTTGGGCTATTTGTTCAGTTGCTTTTTCTTGCAACTGTTGCAGTTGTTGGGTAATTTTATCAACATCAACATCCTGAACTTTTTCTTTGATTTGTTGCAGTTGTTGGGTAATTTTATTTACATCAACATCTTTGAGATTTACCCGTTCCAAAACTGCTGGCAAAGCAGCCCCTACACCATATTGAACTGCTTGCTTCAATATGCCATTGCTGTTACCGTTACCATTACCAGAACCAGATACGACCAGTGACTGAATTCGTTCGCCCAACTGTTCTGAATTCAGTTCTTCTGGAGAAGCTGAGTTGAGCAAATTAATTACTTGCTCTGTGGGATTTTGCCGATTTACAACTCGTTTCCAAGCGCCTTCAAGTTCGTCGGCAATGCGGTTTATATCTTCTCTGGAAAAATCAGTTCCACTGCCGATCAAATTTACAAACGTTTCCCGATTGATATTTTTTAGCACATCGCTATCAGCGATATCTTTCAAATCTGATTCATTCAGTAGCCGATCAAATTGTTGGCGAATTTGATTGATATCCAGTTGTGGTAGTTGTATGGAACTCAAAGAACTTTGTAGGGTTTTGCTAATGCTGTCGGGATCTATACCTGAAGTCAATTCCCGGCGAACGGCGGCGGTAATTTCCTCAGCCGTAGAAACTGCTTGATTTCTGGCAACATTAGCACCAATTGCAGATGTTGCTGTTCCCATCAGTCCCTCAAAGCCGGAAGAAACAGTGCTAATAAGAGAACCAATTAAGGAACCTACTGCTGATGAACCCAGCCAGAGCAACAGAGTGAAGTAGCTAGACCAGATAACTACACCAATAATTGCGCCGAGATACGCACTTTCAATTAAACTAAGTTTTACTGCTAGAAAACTGGCACTAAATAAGGCAATGCTAGCAGTGATTAGCGCCCAAAGACCTACTTTGCCTTCAACAGAGCGAATCTTACCACCTATTGTTTCTGAATCATCTTCTCCTAAGTCTCCTCCTGAAGAAATTCCAGCGGCAAGTGACAAGTTTGTTAATAGTAATTGAAAGGCGAATGCCATCACTATACCTGACAGTAATGCCACAAAAAATTTAGGCCCAGAAAAGACAAGGGCTGCTTCTTCTGGAGTTAATATTTCCTGAGCTACTGGAAACTGTGCTAATCCCAATTGAAACCAGCACAATTTCAAAGTAATTTCTGCACTTTGAAACATCTTATTTTCCTCACTCAAGTTCAATTACCCACTGCCATTGCTGACATGAATGGGTTCATTATTAGCCTAGCTTTCTACTAGTTTTTGGCTACCACTTTCTTTGGAGATAAATATCTCCACCAAAAGATATAAATAAACAGCAAGGTGGGCAATGCCCACCCTATAGTTCTCAACACTCCTCCAGCATCTTTAAAAAGGGAGGTGCCATCGGCAGAGATATAGGGCATTGCCCACCGCAATTTCTCAACGAAATAGAATTAGATGCGATCGCTATTCGGGCGATCTACCACTGGACGGCCTTGTGTGTCAATATCTAGCTCTTCTCTACGCACTGTTTCAGAGGTGCTAACAATCTCTTCTTCCACTACTTTGCTGACTCTGACTTCTTCACGCACAAAGGCTTCTTTGTGAACGTCTGCAACTTCTTCGTAAATTTCTACGCGGGCTACTTGACCTTCACCGAAGGCGGCTTCCCCAGGAGCAACTGCTCTACCAGCGTCTGTAGGAGTGACTCGTTCAATAATCACGCGCTCTTTTTCAACTGGGACTGAAACTCTTTCAGTTTCGGTTTCAACGTGCTTACCAATCGTTACATCTCCAACTTTGCGCCGCAGTTTGTTAGCGATCAGCCGTTCTTCGTAAAGTCTGATGGTTTGGTCGTCGTGATGACTAACGTTGAACAGATCTGCATCATGCGTGTCGTAGCTGTAAGTGTTGCGATCATAAGTTCTAGAGCTTGCCATAGCAGCCGCAGATGCAGGCTCCAAAGGTGCTGAGGCTTCTAGGGGTGCCGAGGCTTCTAGGGGTGCTGTACGATACACACCACGCACTCGCTCTTCATAGTCATAATCCAATGGGTGACTATCTGTGTACTCTGGTAAATTTTCTGCTTGCTGCTTTGTCAGATTGACATACACTCGGTTTGCAGTAGCATCAATCCTGGTACGACCAATAGGTAGTAATACTTTCTTACCAAAAATCCATAAGCCTAAGTCAACTACTACGTAGCGAAACTTACCATCGTGGTCTACGACAACATCGCTAACGCTACCAATTTTCTCGTTAGTGCCTTGAGAGTAGACACTCATATCTTTTAGGTCACTACCTTGAAGAGCCTGACGATAGTCTGGATCGAATTCATTAATTCTTTGGAGTGGCATTCTTTATCTTCCTCAATCAAGTCGCCTTTTACTTGCAAGTTAAAAAATTAATAGCTAAAATCCATCTTTCTAAAGAAGTAAGTAATTCGGTTTGAGGATAATTAAGATTAAAGCTAGAGAATACATTTTTACTTTTCACCTGGATAATAAAAACTAAACATAAAACTTAATAAATCTCCAGCGTTGCTAAAAAAACAGAACTGGCTTCTAGCAAAGTATGACTCAGCTATAAGGGGTAAACCAATGCTCGAACAATTGCAGAACTAACTTTTAAGCTAATTTAATAGTTCCGATTGAAACCTTAGATTTGGCTAGCCAAAAATCACAAATCTTCATAATTGCTGCCGATAATACTCATTTTATGGCTTAGTTTGGCAATGAAAAGGGGAAAATTAAAGGCAGGAGTAACACAAGGTTAACTTAGGTTAATTTCAGTCTATTTACTTAAGCTTTTAATTAGGCTTATAGCTAGCTGCTTTTCCCGATCTTACTTATAGTAATTAATCTATTACTCTCGATAGATAAAAGTTATTCCAAGCGATTGATGAAAATTTAATCTTAAACAGTAGAAATAGAATTACTGGCATTAATAAAAGATTGCTAGAAAAGCATTTTTGAGCTTGGGAGAAAAAAGGATGAAGGGCGGACATCGGCGTTCTGTGGGTGTATTTACTCATCGTCGGGATGCGGAACAAGCGCTGCATGAATTAAGAGATTCCGGGTTTCCGATGGACAGAGTATCTGTAGTGGTGCGGGATGCAGACCGCAACGCTGATATGGCTGGCGCTTCTGTGGGAGAAAACGTTGGTAATAAAGCTGACGAAGGTGCGACAGTCGGGTTACTTTCTGGTGGTGCTTTGGGTGGTTTGACTGGCTTGTTAGTCGGCCTTGGCGCACTAGCAATTCCGGGAATCGGCCCAGTGATGCTTGCTGGAGCAACAGCAACAACGCTGGCGACAACTCTTGCTGGTGCTGGTATTGGTGCGGTAACTGGTGGTTTGCTGGGGGGATTAATCGGTTTAGGAATTCCCGAAGAGAGAGCTAGAGTTTACAACGAACGAGTAGAGCGAGGACACTACTTAGTCATCGTAGACGGCTCAGATGAGGAAATCGCCACAGCTGAAGCGAT
>DATNQH010000256.1:0-4872 GCA_036704105.1 Leptolyngbyaceae cyanobacterium
CCCACCTGCATCCACCGCGCAAATAATTCCGCCGTCGCATTCCCAGCAAAACCACCAATATCGCAACCGACGAAGGCAACACCTGATAACCCCATGTTGCACAACATCGGCAGGGACATTTCCAGATGCTCCCACAACGACTGATTATCGCCCATCCATACAGATGACCAGCGCTGCACCCCAGCATAACCCGATCGCGTCAAGACAAACGATCGCTCATTCGACCGCAATCGCTCCAATCCCAATGCAGAAGATTGCGCCATTGTCAACCCATACAAATTGTGAACTTCCGCATGAGTCGTCACCATTTTAGATTTTGGATTTTGGATTTTGGATTGAGAACCCTCCTTGTCCCCTTGTCCCCCATCTCCCCCCTGTGGTGCATCCAGAGGAAACCAAATATGTACGCCATCGTCACCAAAAGGGCGATCGCTAATTGCGGGTTCGTTCATATCATTCCAAATTCCCGCCACACCGATATCGGTTAGGCTTTGATGCAAGTCGCCCCACCACTGGCGCACGTCAGAACGCATAAAATCGGGAAAAACAGCTTTATCAGGCCAAACATAGCCATGAAACAACTTTCCATCAGCTTTACGAACAAAATAGTCGTTTTTTAGCCCTTGGTCGAATACATGATAATTGCCTTCCGGTTCGTACTTCACTCCCGGATCGATAATTGTTATTGTCTTAAAACCATCGTTTGCTAGATCGCCGATCAATTGTGCCGGATTAGGAAACCGCTTAGGACTCCAGGTAAAGACACGGTAGCCGCGCATATAGTCGATATCCAAATGAATCACATCACAAGGAATGCGTCGAGTCCGAAATTCCTGAGCGAGTTCGCGTACCACCTCTTCAGACTCATAACTCCAGCGACATTGGTGATATCCCAACGACCAACGCGGCGGCATTGGCATTCTACCAGTTAGCAGAGTGTAGGTGCTGAGGATGGTTGCAGGTTCAGGGCCGTAAATGATGTAATAATCCATTTCACCGCCGCGCGTTTCCATCTGCCAGATTCCTGGTTGTGTAGCGCCAATGTCGAACTGACTCCAAAAGGTGGTGTTGAAAAAGATGCCATAGCCGACTTCTGGACGCAGGGCAATAAAAAACGGAATTGCTTGATACATTTCATCAGTGAGCGATCCATAGTCAAGCGCATCCATCGTCCAATTGGTTTTGACCTCACTGCGTTTGTCTAGTAGTCCCGTGCGTTCACCAAATCCATAAAAGTGTTCGTCGGCGGCGATTTGTTTCGATGCTGCTACTGCACCCATCCGCCAACTCATCCCCATCTCTGCGTCTTGAGCAAAGGGGCGGGAGCGAATGTCAAAGCAAGTTATCCGACACGGTTGACGCTGCACCAATACCCGCATCCGATCAGTTTTGATTTCCACCGCATCGGCTGTTTCCTGCACCTCGAACGGGACAATAGACCACTCGCTATCATCCCGTGCGACAGCCCAAGAACGCCTGGGCATGAATTCGCCATCAGGTGCTAAGCGCACGCGGATTAAATTGCTGTCTAGGATGCTAATTATCAATGAGGATTCGCCACATTGGAAATGGACACCGCGATCGCTTGTTTCTATAGCCTCCACTGCACCGAGATTTACCCATGCTTGAGCAGTTGCGGGCAGTTTTCCAAAGTATTGCGGCATACATCCTTCCAAGAGCTATGGAATTTACAGCCGGAATTCTAAACTTGGCTCTTTCCTGCCCGCATCAGCATTAACGTAGATTTTGTCATTTGTCATTTGTCATTTGTTTTTACCTCCAAATTACGCGCCAGACTTCTTACCTCTCACCTCTCACCTCTTAAGCTAATGTTCACTCCCTTTGCACAAAAGATAGTCGTTAAAGGAGTCAGTTGTCAGGAGCCAGAAGTCATTACAGTCGAACTGTCTCCTGTCTCCCTCACATTACAGATATGCAAGCGAGGATGACGATTAGCTTACCTCTTACCTCTTACCTAAGCGCCCCTAGCATAGACAGCTAAATTAGAGTAAAGTAAACAAATGTAAAGAAGACTAATTTTTTATATACTAATCTTTACGGTAGAAGTCACTTTAAAACTATTATTGATAACCCATGCAGCGTTCTTTTTGGCGAAAACTTCTGGTATCTTTTACAGCATTCCTCTTAGCTGGAGCGATTTGGGCGATGCATCCGGCAGCAGCAAGAGCTTATGACAATCCAGAGTTATTGCCCGATACTCCCACGCCAGTTGTAGATTTAGCCAAAACTTTAACTGACATTCAAGAAGAAAACCTGGTTACACAATTAGAAAAATTTGAAGCTGAGACAGGTTGGAAACTGCGAGTATTGACACAGTACGATCGCACTCCCGGACGTGCCGTGATCAAGTTTTGGGGATTGGATGACAAAAGTATTTTATTGGTTGCCGATTCTCGCGGCGGTAATATCCTCAGCTTTAGTGTCGGCGACGCTGTTTATGAACTGCTACCGCGCACTTTTTGGATAGAATTGCAAGCCCGGTTCGGCAATTTGTACTTTGTGCGAGACGAAGGGGAAGACCAAGCGATCCTGCAAGCATTAGAATCTGTTGAAGGCTGTCTGGCTCAAGGCGGTTGTAAAGTCGTTCCCGGATTGCCAAAAGAACAGTGGATTCTCACACTCGTGACTTCTATCTTGGGAGGGGTGATTTGTGGATTTGCAGGTCAACCTAGACGAGAAGGGCAAATTTTTGCTTGGCAATGGGCATTAATTTTTTCGCCTTTATGGGGCATATTATTTATTGCCTTTGGTATTGGACCAGTAGTAACAAGGACGCACGAGTGGCTACCACTAGTACGCAACATCTCTGGTTTTCTGATTGGAGTCTTAGTTGCTTACCTGACACCCGTTCTAGGTCGTTCATCTCCTTCTGAAACCTAAAATAACGATAAATGCAGCAATGATAAATGCTGAATGTGTTTAATTCATCATTCATAATTTATAATTTGCCCTAGCCCCCAGCCTCTCATCTATGGAATGGCACTTGATTGATGTACAAAATTTGGCAGCAATTGACCGTGAAATTGGCGATCGCGCCTTTTCTCCGGCAGAATATGAAATTGTCCGTCGTGCGATCTACGCCACATCTGACTTTGAGTATCAAAATTTAATTCGTTTTTCCCAACGGGCTATGCAAGCTGGAGCAGCCGCACTGGCTGCTCGTAGTACGATTGTAGTTGACGTACATTTGGTGCAAGTCGGTATTACACCAAATGTACAAAACACCTTTGCCAATCCGGTGTATTGCAGCCTAGATGCCATAACTCGACCACAAAAGGGAAAAACTCGCGCGGCTTGGGGAATTGAGACTCTAGCAAAACGCTATCCAGAAGCAATTTTTGTGATTGGACAAGAGCAGGCGGCGCTGACAGCGTTGGTAGAGTTAATTGAAGCAGAAGAAATTCGCCCTGCTTTGGTAATTGGTACACCAGGTGGATTTGTGGATGCGGATGTTGCCAAAGAACGCTTGCAGAGTTCTTCAGTACCTAATATTTGGGTGAAAGGTTGTAAAGGCGGTGCAGTGGTGGCAACAGCAATTATTGATGGGCTGCTAGACTTGACCTGGCAAGCCTATGCACAGAACAGGGATTAGAAATAGTTTTGAGTTTCTCGTAATGAGTTTTAAATTGTGAAGCAATATAACTCAAAACTTAAAACTTAGAACATAAAACTACTATCTAGTCTCTATATTTTCTAGATTTACGGCGAGAACGTGGTTCTCTCTCGTCTCGGATGCGGTTACTGACTTCAACAAATACATTGTGTTGCAAGAAGGGATAGTCACTCACCCACAAATTCTGACTAACAATATATATATCAGTTACCTTAGCAATACTACTGAGATCTGGTCGATTTGACAGCACTACCATTTCAGCAATCTGACCACTAGCGATCGCTTGGTGAGTGCGTTTTAACGGTACTTGCACAAGAGTTTCAAATCCGCTTTCATCCCCAACTTCTAAATTAAGTCGGCGTTCGCGGTTTTCTACAATCACCAGTTCGCCTTTACTGTTAACTGTTTCTTCTTTACCAATCAACTCTTCTGTGATATAGACATCTAGCACCCGTCCCCGGAAAAAACCACTATACTTGTATTTGCGGTATTCTGCATTACGTAAACTCGCCCACAACACTGGCCCCCACATCCAGTAAAAACCTCCCATGATTCCGATTGGAAGCAGTAAGCCGCCAAAACTTTCTCCTAGAATCACTCTTATCAGCCAGACAACAACTACGGTTACGACAGAAATTAACAGCCGCCGCAAAAAATCAGAAAATTTTCCCCAAACATATCGGTATTGATCGCCTGTGGCAATGCGGGGAATCAGTTGTTCAAGTGTCTCGCGTGTGAGTGGAACTAACATCAAGGGTGTAGGGTGTGGGGTGTGGGATGAATGCAGCAATGATGAATGCTTAATTCAGAATTCATCATTTATAATTCATAATTCATACTTACAATATCTTTTCTAATCCATAGACGAGGGATTTGAGTTGAAGAATTTTGCGAATCGCAAGTAGCACTCCTGGCATATAACAGGAGCGCTCGCTAGTGTCGTGACGTAGGGTATAAATTTGACCTGGCGCGCCGAAAATCACTTCCTGGTGAGCAATTAATCCGGGTAAACGCACGCTATGGATACGAATACCTTCTTCAGCCAGACTACCCCTTGCACCTGCTAATTTTTCCGTTTCCTCCACCATAGCAGGATTAAAAGTTTTACCCATTTCTGCTAACATTTGAGCAGTTTGAATTGCTGTACCGCTGGGAGCATCGGCTTTTTGGTTATGATGCAGTTCGATGATTTCTACGTGATCGAAATACTGCGATGCTTGAATTGCGGCTTGTTGTAG
>DATNQH010000257.1:0-3980 GCA_036704105.1 Leptolyngbyaceae cyanobacterium
CTGCGTTTCTTTACTATTAATCCAACCGCCGTAGTCTAGGCGCAACCATTCACCTTCTCTGCCTGTAACTGCTGCCCTTGTACCTTTGGGTAGTGGTGTGAGGCGAGAATAATCTGTACCAGGGCCAGTTCTAGCTACACCTTGATCTGCTGCCACTTCCACAACTTCTAGCTGGGCGGGTGAAAGAACTGTAATCCTACCAGTACCCTTTTGCCTAGTGATTTTACCATTCAAGGTCAACTCAAATTCTGGTAAAACTCCAGTGCGATCAAGTCCAGATTGATCTGGATAAGCTTTAGGTGATGGTGGAGTTGGGCTAGGGGCAGGGATAATCACGCCACCAATGATATTGCCATATTTTAAAGAATTAGTATCGAATGGCAGAGTAGTACAACCTTGGTAGTTTAGTGCGGCTGATAATTGTGGATGAGGCTGATTTTGTCCGGTTAAAAGTGCAGAATTAGCTGGTAGCTGCACTAGTTGCGGTTGAGGCCATAAGGCAATTCTTTGAGTGCCTAAGTTAACCAAAATCTGGGCATTAGGAGGAGCGATCGCACTAAAACAAATCACTTCTCCCGGTAATCTGGCAATATCTACAGTTGGTGTTAAAGAATCTTTACCAAAAGCTAACCCTACTGGTGGTTCCGAAGTAGAAGCAAGCCGCTTCACCTGAATTTGAACCTGCTGATTCTGATATTGCAAAGTGAAGAGATTATCTCCTAATTTTAATGGAAAAGTCGGGGCAAAATGCCCAGCCTGGCTACGGGTAATCGGCTTACCATTCACCAACACCTCACCTGTAGGCGGCGCTGAACCGATGAGAAAAATGCGATCTGATGTAGTTTGGTGATTTGCTGGAGGATAGACAACAGAAAGCGATCGCTCTGCCTTGGCTGGAGATATCATTATAGAAGTACCTAATACGACTAATCCTAAAAGTTTTTTCACGCCAAAATAGAAGAAATTATGAATTATGAATTTAGCATTCAGCATTCATAATTCATAATTTTTCCATCACCCCCTTAATGCCTTAATAATGTGGCACAATTAACGGGTTGCATCACTACAATCTAAAGACAGAAAATTCTATGACTAAATTCGTTTTTGTCACTGGCGGCGTAGTCTCCAGCATCGGCAAAGGCATTGTAGCGGCAAGCCTGGGACGTTTGCTGAAGTCACGGGATTATTCAGTTTCGATTCTCAAACTTGATCCTTATATTAATGTCGATCCAGGCACCATGAGTCCCTTTCAGCATGGGGAGGTGTTTGTCACCGAAGATGGCGCGGAAACAGACTTAGATTTGGGACATTACGAGCGTTTTACCGACACTTCCATGTCCCGACTTAATAGCGTCACTACTGGCTCAATTTATCAGGCGGTGCTAAATAAAGAGCGTCGTGGCGACTACATGGGGGGAACAGTACAGGTAATTCCCCACATCACAAATGAAATTAAAGAACGCATCCTGCGAGTTGCCAGAAATACTATTGCTAAAAATGCTAATCCAGATGTAGTGATTACCGAAATTGGCGGTACGGTGGGGGATATTGAATCGCTGCCGTTTTTGGAGGCAATTCGCCAGTTTCGCAAGGAAGTAGGGCGGCAGAATGTGCTGTATATGCACGTAACGCTGGTTCCTTGGATTCCATCAGCAGGAGAAATGAAAACCAAGCCGACGCAGCATTCAGTCAAGGAATTGCGCTCGATTGGAATTCAACCAGATATTTTGGTTTGTCGATGCGATCGCCCATTACCACAAAATATAAAGCAGAAAATGTCGGAATTCTGCGATGTGCCTGTAGAGTGCGTGATCGCCGGACAAGATGCTAGTAGTATCTATGAAGTGCCGTTGATGATGGAAAGAGAAGGGCTGGCGCAGCAAACGATAGAATTACTGCAACTAGAACAACGCCAACCAAATCTTTCTCAGTGGCAAACAATTGTAGAACGCCAAGCACATCCCACTCACCGAATTGAAGTGGCGATTGTGGGTAAATACGTGCAGTTAAATGATGCTTATCTTTCCGTCTTGGAAGCACTGCGTCATGCGGCGATCGCTATGGCCGGAGAACTGCGCATTCGCTGGATTAACTCTGAAGACTTAGAAACTGGGAACGTTGAATCCTACCTCAAAGGAGTTAACGGCATAGTCGTACCTGGAGGTTTTGGTGTCCGAGGAGTAGATGGTAAGATTGCAGCAGTTCAATACGCCCGCGATCGCCAGATTCCATTTCTTGGCTTATGTTTAGGAATGCAATGCTCGGTAATTGAGTGGGCGCGAAACATCGCTAACTTAGAAAATGCTCACAGTGCAGAATTTGCGCCTAATTGCCAACATCCCGTAATTAACCTCTTGCCAGAACAGCAGGATGTAGTAGACTTAGGCGGAACGATGCGGGTAGGGCTATATCCTTGTAGCATTGAACCCAACACCCTAGCGTTCAAACTGTATCAGAAGCCGTTAATCTACGAACGACATCGGCATCGGTATGAGTTCAACAACGGCTACCGCAACTTGTTTTTAGAATCAGGTTATACAATCAGTGGCACATCTCCAGATGGACGCTTAGTAGAAATTATTGAGCTACCCAACCACCCGTTTTTCATTGCTACTCAATTCCATCCAGAATTTCAATCTCGCCCAAGCGCCCCTCATCCTTTATTCAAAGGGTTCATCGAGGCGATAATGCTACGTTCTCAAGCCGCATCACCGCTACCCACCCCAGTGGAAGTGTCATAGATTGGGGTGAAAATTAATAAATGATGAATGATGAATGATAAATTATGAAACTTTCAGCATTCATCATTCATAATTCAGCATTCAATCTTCGTCCAAGCCAATTTAGCAGCTCCTACCATTCCCGCTTGATTGCCCAGTTCAGCGCACAACAACTGTAATCCAGCACGGGAACTAGGCAGCACCCGCCGTTCAATCTCAGCTAGAGCCGATGGAAAGAAAAACTCAGCGCTGGCGCACACGCCGCCACCGATCGCGATCGCTTCCGGTGTGAGAACGTAAATTAGGCTTGCCAAACCAGCACCTAATTGCACACCATAATTATGCCAAAAAGTCAATGCTTCAGAGTTTCCGGCTTGAGCCATAGCGCCCAACTCTGCTGGTTCTAAACCAGTGCTACGCCGAATCGCACTCACTGAGACATATTGCTCTAAAGAGCCTTGATTACCACTATTACAGGGTGGGCCGTCTGGATTCAAAGTAATTAACCCTAGTTCCCCCGCCGCCCCTTGATGTCCGACAAATAACTTGCCATCCAGGATAATCGCACCACCAACACCGGTACCCAGCGTCAGCAAAATAAAATTGTTGAACCGCCGCCCAGCCCCTAACCAAGCTTCTCCTAAACCCGCGCAGTTGGCATCATTGGCGATGATTGTGGGTAGTCCTGTTTTTGCTTCCAACTCCTCGGCTAGGGGAACATTGCGCCAGTTGGCAAGATTAATCGCAACTAGGGCAATTCTACCAGATGCATCCGCCGGGCCTGGAGTTCCAACCCCAATTGCAATGCTTTTTTTGTCAGGATCGACAGATGCGATCGCCTCCACTATTGCAGCCAAAACAGCCTCTGGTGTAGCTGGTTGTGGAGTTGGTATGCTCAAAGACTGTAAGCAAGCACCATCAGGAGTAAATCTTCCCAGCTTAATCGCCGTTCCTCCCAAATCGATACCAATAACTTGCGGCTGAGACTGAGTTAAATCGGCTTCTTTCCCCATAGCTTTGGATTAATAGATTGCTGTAGAGATGTTGTAGGCACTACATTGGGCAACGACTTCATAGATGTTACCGGAGCAGCATTGATAATACTAGAGGCGGCAAGGGAAAGCATAAAACCACCAGCAGCAGCAGCAATTAAGGAAAGATAATCTTTCATCACACTAAGCGCGATCGCAAACACAGCTTATCAAAGATAGCCTAACTAGTGGCGAGTCGCTTCGCTCCAGTTTTAAGTTTTAAGTTTTA
>DATNQH010000258.1:0-12960 GCA_036704105.1 Leptolyngbyaceae cyanobacterium
TTGAAAATAATCAAATAATTCTTAATTAGTAATTAATCGTTTCAGTTGTGTAAATTAAGTTGAGTAAAACAATCCTCTTACTGGTTGTATAAAATTTATCTTAAATGCTGCTAAAGTAGTATAATTTAATACTAAAAAATAATAAAGTCTGGAGTAGAGCTTTACAGTTTCTTTAAATAAGGCTGAGATTGCCCGCTTGGATGTTAAGTTACAGTAAAGAGAAAAAGCTATTATTAGTTCAATTAAATCCGTAAAACAGTGTAATCCAAGGTTTATGAATAAATATGAGCTTATTTGGCTTTAATAGCCGCAAGGCAAGGTTTAGTGAGAATTGTTAGGGTCTAAACTAGAAAACTACACTAACGCATCTATCGCAAGGCTAGAATAGATCCACTCACTATAAGTCACTCCAATTATGGAAACCTTTCTAGGTGCCTTTTTGGCTATATCTTTGTTTTTGGGAGCTGCTGGACTCAAGCTTGACCGAGAATATCAGCGTGGTGTCATCTTTCGACTAGGCAGAATTCAAGGTGTCAGGGGGCCAGGACTATACTGGATTTTACCCGTCTTAGATCAAAAAACTCAAGTCGATATTCGCACCAAAACGGTGAATATAGAACCACAAGAAACTGTGACTGCTGATAGTGTTACTATTAGAGTTAACGCTGTTCTCTATTACCGAATTCTTGATGCATCAAAAGCTATTAATAAAGTTGAAAATTACGAATTTGCTGTTTACCAAACTGCACTTACTACTCTGCGTAATGTCGTTGGTCAAAACATTTTAGATGATGTGCTGCAAAACCGCGATAAAATAAATATTAAAGTCCAAGAAATTGTAGATGAAATAACTGAACCTTGGGGAATCGTAATTGAGCGGGTGGAAATGAAAGATGTAGAAATTCCCCCGACAATGCAACGAGCAATGGCGAAAGAAGCAGAAGCCACTAGGGAAAAACGCGCTCGTATAATTAAAGCCGCAGCCGAACAAGAAGCCTCAATTAAGTTAGCAGAAGCCTCGCAATTGATTGTTGATAATCCAGTGGCTCTGGAATTACGACGGCTGCAAATGCTAACAGAAATTGGGGCGGAAAATAATACTACTACGCTAGTTATGATCCCTTCTGATTTTATGAATTTGGCGAAGAAATTATCAGATTCAATTTCAGATAGCGATCGCGATCGCAAGTAGTATAGCAAGCCTAAATGATTCGTAAATCTTTCATGATGATTGTACCAGTGTCCTAGTCTGCAGCAAGCCGCTTGCGCGTCTATGTTCTTTGTCATTGGTAGTTACAAAGGACTACTGACTCTTGACTAAGGACGCTTCCACGAGTATTTCATGACTCAAATGGAATTGCTATAGTAGGGTACGTTTAGTACTTATCTATCGTAACACACCTGTAGTTTTCAGGTGTACTAATTATAACAAACAGCAATCCATATTACCTATAAGATTAAACCTGAAGTAGCAATCTAGAAGGTAGTCAATATGCTGAGCGACATTACTCAGAAACTTTTAGCAGCAAAAAAAGAGACGGGTATAACTTTTACTGACTTAGAAAAAGTTTTAGGCAGAGATGAAGTTTGGATTGCTGCTGTGTTTTACCGTCAAGCTAGTGCTTCCCCAGAAGAGGCTGAAAAGATTTTATCAACTTTAAAATTGCCATCTAGTCTAGCGATGGAATTAACAGAATATCCGCTTAAAGGTGATAGTTCTATTGTACCCACCGATCCATTAATTTATCGTTTTTATGAAATCATGCAAGTGTATGGAATGCCACTCAAAAGCGTGATTCAGGAAAAGTTCGGTGATGGCATTATGAGTGCTATTGATTTTACCTTAGATGTGGAAAAAGAGGAAGACCCTAAAGGCGATCGCGTCAAGGTAATTATGTCTGGCAAATTCTTGCCTTATAAGAAGTGGTAGTAGTTGAAAATTGCCATGTAGAGACGTTTCATGAAACGTCTCTACATGGCAAAATCTAAAATTTCTGGGCGAGTTCTGGCAAACGTCCTCTTAAACCTGTCATCAATTGCAGGGCATATTTTTTAATTGGATGAATTTGCTTTAATATTAATAATCCCAAGCGCCGTACAATTACTACTGGCAAGAAATTATTAGAAAACAGCCGATCAAGTAAATCGGTAAAACCTAAAATTGTCAGGTTCTCTTGTTTGCGCCAGCGTTCGTAACGCTTCAAAACCTGGAAATTTCCAATATCTTCGCCTTGATTATAAGCAGATTGTACCACTTGTGCTAGCGCAGCTGCATCTCGGATACCCATATTTAATCCTTGCCCGCCGACGGGATGACAGCAGTGGGCAGCATCGCCAACTAGGGCAAGTCGGGGTAAAACATAGCGATCGCTCTGCATCAGTTGGACTGGAAACACAAAGCGATCGCCATCAAGTTCTAACTTACCCATGCGATCGCCATATCTGCGTCTGAGTTCTGCCAAAAATTGCTCATCATCCAACGCAACTAAAGCTTTCGCCTCCTCGTGGGGTGCTGTCCAAACAATTCGGCAGCGGTTCCCAGGTAGGGGTAAAATTGCGAAGGGACCGCTAGACCAAAAGCGTTCGTAAGCAACATTGTTGTGGGGTTTTTCTGGTTTGACAAAGGCGACGATGCAAGATTGCCAGTATTGCCAACCCTGTGTTGTAATTCCAGCACTTTGACGAATGCGCGATCGCGCCCCATCTGCTGCTACTAGCAATTTCGTGCGGATAGTGCGATCGCCTTCGGCTTTGAGGGAAATTTCCACTCCATCCGGTTGATACTGAGTTTGCACCACCTCAGCCGGGCATAGATACTTAACATTAGGACAATTCTGCATAAACTCCTGTAACGGAGTCAACAGCGCTTGATGTTCTGCCACATAACCCAGCACATCTGTACCTAAATCCACTGGTTGAAACTCCACCACCCCTGGATAATCTGCGTCAGACAGACATACTTGGCGAAAAGTCTCGATTTGAGGCAAAATTTTATCCCAGACACCAATGCCTGTAAAAATGCGCTTTGAGGACATATGCACGGCATAAGCTTGTCCTTTCATCGCTGCTACAGAATAGGGTTTTGCCTCGATCAGCACTATACTCAACCCAGAATCTTTTAAAGCACAGGCAAGGGTTAAGCCGATAATCCCAGCACCGACAATTGCTAGATCGTAATCAAACTTTTGGGGTGTAGAAGGGTGTGGGGGTGACAGTGTTTGATTTAGCTGTAGCGTCATTGTTAATAGAACTTTTTAAAATTGATAGGAATATTTACTTTCCTTCATTTTTGCGCGAATAGTTGGGATGAGCAAGTTCCTGTAGCTGGTAGTTGTAGCCACATTGAAGTTCCTAGTCCCAGAAATTAAAAACGATCTCTCCTACTCGTTGCGGTTGCCAGTGCCTAATTTGGCTGATTTCTGCTGCTAGAAGGATACTTGTAAGTAATTTTTCATCTACTGAATTAAATGGCGTTTCTAGTTCCTGCTTGGAAAGCACTTTATACTCATAACCAGATTTAGTCCTGTCAAATTGCTTACTTAGGCTTGGTACATCCATAAATTCAAGATGGCAATAATTACATGAGATAGGATCTGCAAACGCAATTAAGGGATAAACTAGGTTAAGCAAAACTAGGATGTGAGATATTGGGGCATCCACTTCCAGTAGCGCATGATGAAAATTTTTACCGTAGTCAGCAGGCTGAAACTCAAGCACTCTCCCTTCAACTGCGATCGCTATGGCATAACAGCAAGCCTTAAAGGATTTCAGATCGATTGTTGGTAGCTTATCTTTGTAACCCAAGAAGCCAGTTATACCTGGTTGGAGAAGCATAGTTGCTGCCTACACCACACTTAGCGCCATCAATTGATCTGCCATATCGAAGTTAGCAGTAACATTTTGTACATCATCCAAAGATTCTAGAGTGTCGATCAATTTAAGCAGCGATCGCGCTTGATCGCGATCGTTTACCTCTACAGTATTATTGGGAATCCAGCGTATTTCTGCCTCTACAGCGTAACCCTTTTCTTTCAACGTTTGGCTGAGAGTTTCTAAGTTGCCTACATCAGTAAACAATTCAACAGCTTTCTCGTCATCTACTTCAGTCAACTCATAGGAATCAGCATCTACTTCTAGGCAAAGTTCCAATACTTCCTCTTCGTCAAACCGTATATTAGTATTACTTTCGTTAGTAAGAGTTACCACTCCTTTCTGTGCAAACATCCAGCTAACACAACCAGTTTCGCCGAGATTCCCACCATTTTTACTAAAGGCTGCTCTTAAATCAGCGGCGGTACGATTGCGGTTATCGGTTAATGCTTCAATTAAGATAGCCACACCATCAACACCATAACCCTCGTAGCGAATGAATTCAAAATTTGCCGAGTCTTCTTCAAACGTACCTGCACCCTTAGCGATCGCTCTTTCAATATTGTCATTTGGTATCCCAGCGGCTTTTGCTTTCTCAATAGCTGTCCGCAGTTGAAAATTACCCTGCGGATCTGGCACTCCATTTCTCGCCGCTACAATAATCGCGCGTGAGATCTGGGTGAATGTCTTTCCCCTCACCGCATCTACTCTTGCTTTCTGTCGCTTAATGTTAGCCCATTTACTATGTCCTGCCATATTTTTGAAAAAATTATCACAACTTACTTAAGTTTAAATGTTAGTCCCTTGGTAGCCCGGCAATGCCGGGCTACTCATATTATTTACTACCAGTAAACGTAACTCCTTGTATAAAGTAGCGATTGAAGAAAGCATAAATTACTAGTGCTGGCAGAGTAAATATCATCGATGCCGCCATTATATAATTCCAGTAACTAATATACTGCCCCTTAAATGTATTCAATCCTAAAGGCAGAGTAAACATTTCTGCGTTCGATATAATTACCAATGGCATTAAAAAATTATTCCACGAACCAAGAAAGGTAAATATTGCTTGCGCGGCTAAAGCTGGTTTAGCTAAAGGCAAGACAATGCGAAAGAAAGTTTCTATTTCACTTAACCCATCCAGTGCAGCAGCTTCCTCTAAATCTTTGGGAAAATTTACAAAAAACTGTCGCATCATAAAGATAAAAGTTGCATTAGCAATATTAGGTATAATCAAACCTTGATAAGAATTCAACCATCCTAAAGATTTTAAAATAATAAAGGTAGGAATCAGTGTTACTTGGGCAGGAATCATTAAAACTGCTAATAACAAAAAAAATAATATCTGATTTCCTTTAAACTTAATTCTGGCAAGGGCATAGCCAGCCATTGAGTTGAATAATAGATTGAAAGCTGTGACAGAACCAGCTACAACAATACTATTAAGCAACCACCGCCCAAACAGTGGTTCTTGAATGAAGATTTTTCGATAATTTTCCCAAGTGAACTGTTGAGGAATAAAATTTAATTCACCTGAAATAATTTCTGCTAGGGGCTTGAAGGAAGCAGACAGCGCCCAAGCAAAAGGCAAAAAAGTAATAATTGCATACAGTATTAATATTATGTACAAAATTGCTTTTATCGGTGTAAACTGTTTCATAATGGCTTATTAAGTACTCCATCAAGATGGTAGCCCACATCTTTTAGTTACTAGGCTCAGCCTGTTAACGTAGGTAAAAAATTAATTAAAACTTTTTTCTTTAAACCAGTAACGCTGGATTAGAGTGACGATCGCAATTACTAAAGCTAGCATCAAAGCCAGTGCTGCTGCATAACCGATGTCTAGATTTTTAAACGCATACTGATAAATTAATAGTACAACTGTGAGAGTAGAGTTATCAGGCCCACCAGTGCCACGAGAGAAGATGTAAGATTGATCGAACAACTGGAACGTACCAATAATTCCCATTACTACAACAAAGAAAGTTACTGGTTTTAAAAATGGCAGTGTAATATATATAAATTTATCCCACCAATTAGCCCCATCCATTATTGCCGCTTCATAAACGTCTTCAGGAATATCTTGCAATGCTGCTAAATATATAACCATAAATATGGGAGCAGTTGACCAAATATTCATCAGCATAATTGCCCTTAGTGCCACATTTGGATCACCAATCCAGTTATAAGTTGGTAATTTTAAAAAGGCGAGAAAATTATTTAGTAATCCGTTGGAGTTATATATCCACAGAAAAATTAGAGTTAATACTGCTGATGAAGTGACTGTGGGCATGAAGAAAATAATTTTAAACCAGTTTTTCCCTTTAATCTTGGCATTGAGAATTAATGCTAAAGTGAGTGCAATAATCGTTTGACTTGGCACAACGATCGCTACATACTCAGCCGTGTTTTTCAGTGCAATCCACACTCGTTCGTCATTCGTCATGCGAATGAAGTTTTTTAACCCTCTGAAACTGTAATTGAATTCACCTAGTAGCTGAATTTTGTGGAAGGCTAAAACAAAGGCAATTAAAATAGGTAAGAGCATAAATGCTCCCAAAATAATAATTGTGGGAGCCATAAAAATGTAACCATTCCAATTATTTTGAATGTTGGATTTAAAATTAAAATAATTATTCAAAATCTTAACCATAGAAATTTACGATGGTATTTATAGGTGGGCAATGCCCACCTTACTTAGATAAGGCAATTTCTTTATTTGCTGTTTCTTCAGCTTTTTTCATAGCTTCTGCTAAAGTTTGTTGTCCTAACATAGCGCTAATAAACTGATTATTGAAATTGTTCGCTATAGTTGGTAAATTATTATCTACTTGCCATAGCGTGGCATAATCAGCAGCAGAAATAAATGGTGAGTATAGGGAATTTTTGTTATATCCTAAAGTATTGATGACAGATTTACGAGTTGGAAAAACTGAACCTAGACTTGTCCAAGCTTTCATTCCCTCTTTTCCAGTGAGGTAAGAAATTAATTGCCATGCTTCTAATTTATGTTGCGATCGCTTATTCATCACGTAAGCAACTGTATAAGCCATAGTGCCTTTTTTATTATTCACTGTAGGTACTTCCGCAGTAGCATATTCAACATTGGGAAAAGTTTGTTTTAAATAAGGAATCAACCAAGAACCTTCTATTATCATTGCACCTTTTTCCTGCCCAAACATTTCACTACCTGAATTTGTTCCCACATCAGAAGGTTGAGCAAATGATTTATCTTGTTGATAAGAGTCAAGAATTAATTGTAAACCTTTTAAACTTTCTGGTGAGGCGAAAGTTGCTTTGCCCTCTGAGTTAATTAATTCACCCCCAAATGCTTTTATCATAAATACTTGTCGCGCTAGTTCTGGAATTACACCAAAACCATATTTTTCAATTCTGCCATCTTGCTCGTTATCAACAGTCAACTTTTTCGCATATTCGCGTAATTCTATCCAAGTTTTAGGTGGCTGAGATAATCCAGCGGCTTTAAAAGCTTTTTTATTATAAAAAAGGGCAAGGGTGGAAAAGTCTTTTGGTAAACCAAATATTTTACCATTGTGTTGAAAAGCTTTGAGAAATTTTAAATTAAAGTCTGCTAAATTAAATTCTTGAGATATGTAGCCGTTAAGAGGTTCTAATAGGCCTGGAATCATAATTTCTGGTGCGGCGAAAGCATCTAGATAAAATACGTCTGCTGCTGTTTCACCAATAAGCCTAGTTTTCAAAACATCCATATATTCATCTGCAATTACGTCATATTTAACCTTGATATGTGGATGTTTAGCTTCAAAATTTTGCAGTACTTGTTGTAGCAGTTGTTGCTCGGTGAGATTGCTCCAACCACTTAATGTTATTGTGACAACATCGTTTTTAGTAATTTGTCTAGCATTGCTACAGCTTGTAAAGGTAATTACTCCTATGATAAATAGAGCAAGCAAGGACAATATTTTTTTCAGCATTGAACTAAATCAGAGGGTAGTAATGTAAGATAAATTAACAATAATTATGAAAAATATTTAACTGTATCTGTAGGAATGAAGAAATTTGTGTTTAGGTTAAATCGCTGGTTATTACAGACAAGATTACTAATTCTAATGATGGTGGTAATACTAGCTTTAGGCGGATGTCTGGCTGTACCTAATCGGACTGAAGTTGCTGGTGTTACTAAGATAACGCTGTGGCATGGGATAAATCCGCCACCAAATCGAGATGTCTTCCAAGTGCTGGTGGATCGCTTTAATCGAGAACATCCAGATATTCAAGTCGAATCGCTATATGTCGGACAAGCAGAACAGCAACTACCCAAAATTTTGGCAGCAGTGGTAGGAAATGCGCCACCTGATTTATTGTGGTTTAATGCTACGATTACAGGTCAATTAGTTGAACTCGATGCAATTCGACCTTTGGATGATTGGCTAGCAGCATCACCTGTAAAAGACGAAATCGATCCAGCGTTGTTTGAATCGATGGAATATCAAGGGCATACTTGGTCTGTGCCGTTTGGGACAAATAATGTAGGTGTATTTTATCGTCCGAGTTTATTTAAGGCGGCGGGAATTACGCAGTTACCTCAAACGTGGGATGAGTTACGTTCCCTAGCCCGCAAATTAACTATAGATAAGAATGGTGACAAGCAAATCGACCAACACGGAATGTTTTTACCTTTGGGGAAAGGGGAATTTGCCGTGTTTCTGTGGCTTCCGTTTATGTGGAGTGGTGGCGGTGAGATGGTGAGTGCTGACAAGCAACACCCAGCAGCAATGGAGAATTCAGGCGCGATCGCTTCTCTGCAATTCTGGCAGAATTTAATCGCAGACGGATCGGTGATTTTGTCTCTACCAGAACGCGGTTTTGAAGTTGATAACTTCCTGGCGGGTAAGGTGGCGATGCAATTAACCGGGCCTTGGGCGTTAGGACAACTCAAAGCTACTGGAGTTGATTTTGATGTGTTTCCGATTCCAGAAGATGTTCGTCGCGCCACAGCTATTGGAGGTGAGAATCTGTTCGTGATGAAAACAACCCCAGAACGGGAGAAAGCTGCGTTGAAGTTTGCTGAATATGTGGTGAGTCAGCAATTTCAAACCGAGTGGGCGATCAGTACGGGCTATTTGCCAGTTAATCTGAAGGCAAGGCAAAGCGAGAAATATCAAGCCTTTGTGGCTCAACAACCAGCGGTAAAAGTGTTTTTGTCACAAGCGCAATATGGGCGATCGCGTCCCATCTTCCCCGGCTACAACCGCCTGTCCGAAAGTTTAGGACGGGCGCTGGAAGCAGTTTTACTTGGTAAAAGTTCGCCTACTGAAGCACTTAAAACCGCCCAGCAACGGCTAGACTTGATTTTTCGCTGATGGAATTTTGTCTGTTGCAACCGGGGAACTTGGCGAGGACGCTACTTTTGCTGTCCCTTCCTTAAGCCTATTTCGCTATCGTGTAACTGCAAATCTTGGCGTAGTTTTTGGTTTTCAGTTGCTAACTGACTAACTATCGCTTGGTCAACTAGGTCAACGTCAGCGGTGGTATAGAGGTTAACGCCGCGCTTTTGGGGTGGTTTTTTGTGGTACCGGTTGAAGTACAATTGCCCTAGCTTGCGTCCTATTTCAAACAACTGATTTTGATTGCAGGTTATCTGTAGCTGCTGACACCGGGCGTTAATGGTAACTGGAGTTATTGATGGTACTGCATTGGAGTTAGGGGCTGCAAGTGCGGGCGTGCTGGCGATGAGCAAAGTTGCTAGGAGCGCAATGATGGTTTTCATAGGTCAGTCTCTTGCTTTATGGGTATTGCAACCAGTATTGCAGGACATTGCCTGACGGTGTATTACGCTTGCACAAATGCACTTGATGATGCTTAACGCCCAACCGTATTTGCAGACTGGTTAAATAACAGCGATCGCGACTTTTCAATATCCAGTGCTTGCTCCTTGAATGCCTCCGCCTTCTCATAGGCGCGGACAGTTGCCGGGCGTGCTTTAATTGCCTCAAACCAGCGCTTCAAATTCGGAAAATCGTCTAAGTTCTGCCCTTGGCGCTCATGCCCTGCAATCCAAGGATAAGAAGCTATATCAGCGATCGAATAGTTCCCTGCGATAAAGTCGCGATCGCTTAGTCGTCGATTTAGCACAGCATATAGGCGCCCTGTTTCGTTCACATAGCGATCAATGGCATAAGGGATCTTTTCAGGAGCATATTGGCTAAAATGGTGGTTCTGCCCAGCCATTGGCCCCAAACCTGCCATTTGCCAGAATAACCACTCTAGGACTTCCACGCGATCGCGTAAATTTGTGGGCATCAGCTGACCAGTTTTTTCTGCCAAGTATTGCAGAATCGCGCCAGATTCAAATACAGAAATCGGCTCACCACCGTCAGCAGGTGCGCGATCGATGATCGCGGGGATGCGATTGTTTGGTGCAATTTTGAGAAACTCAGGCTTAAACTGATCGCCAGTGCCGATGTTGACAGGAACGATGTTGTATGGTAATGATACTTCCTCAAGGAACATCGTAATCTTATGACCGTTGGGCGTTGTCCAATAGTAAAGTTCAATCATCGATTGTTTCTCCTGATTCTGCAATGATTGTATTTAGTAAAGGGATTAAAAGTGTTCCACCCAAGGTTGAAGTTCCACTTCCCATGTTCAAGCACTTCGGGGTTGGCGCAGAATGTTTAAATAAGTCAAAGCGATCGCATCAGGATCTTGGCGTTCTGGCGATCAGACGATGATGAAATGAGCTATGTGAATATTCTTGGGAGCCAGTTTGCGGGCGATACTCTAAATTTGAAGGATGAAGTGAAGAGACGTAGCACTGCTACATCTGTACATAACGTCTGTACATAATGTGAAAAGTGTTTGCGTAGCGTTACCGCAGGCTAAGATGAAATTTTCAACTTCAGCGCTCAATCTTCATCCTTCATCGTTTACCGTTTAAAGGTACTTTTCCAGAGCTGTGGATAAAGTTGTTTTCGGAACAGCACCCACAATTGTATCGACGAGCTGACCTCCTTTGAAAATCATCAGGGTGGGGATGCTGCGGATACTATATTGTTTGGCAATTTGTGGATTTTGGTCAGTGTCAAGCTTAACAACCTTCACCTGTCCATCGTATTGAGTTGCAACTTCCTCAACTACGGGAGCTACCATTTTACACGGGCCGCACCAAGGTGCCCAAAAATCAATCAAAACTGGAAGTTCGCTATTCAACACTTCTTGTTCAAACGTGGAGTCTGTAACTTGTGCAACCGATGACATGGCTGACCCCTTAATTTATTTAATATTTCGATAAAATCGAATAATTAAACTATAGTTTAATTTGTGAGATAATGCAAGTATGAGGCTGATATATCACCCAGACATAAAAGACATTTCTTTAGCAGGCGTTCTCTATGCGTTAGGCGATCCAGTGCGGCTGGAAATAGTCAAGTATTTGGCTACAAAAGGAGAACAACCCTGTGCAGCAATGTATTTTTCTATTCCCAAATCAACGATGTCTCACCATTTTAAGGTGCTGCGAGAGTCGGGCGCGATCTATAGTCGTAAACAAGGGACGCAACACCTCAATTCTCTTCGTCGTGAGGATTTAGACGCTCTTTTTCCTGGCTTGCTGGATGCGGTGTTACAGGCGGCTGGATCTTATTTACAACGAAGCACTGGCGATCACAAATCCGATTAGCTCTAGTTGTAAATTGATTTTACTGCGATCGCGCTTATTTATGGCTGATATATTACTAACCCTATCAATACTGCCTGATACATTTGCTATCTGCCGATTAGACGCTAAAACAAAGTTGCCTGATTGGGCTTTATCAGGTAGTTTTATCTCAATCACGCGATCGCAACACGAACTATCGATTGTGTGTACCAGCGCCCAAGTACCAATGGGTATCGAGTGCAACCGAGGATGGTGCTGCTTTAAGGTGGAAGCTAAACTAGATTTTTCCTTAACTGGTATTCTAGCTGCACTCGCTACACCTTTGGCACAAGCAAGTATTAGTATCTTTGCTGTGTCTACTTACGACACAGATTATTTGCTAGTCAGGCAAGAGGATAAACAAAAAGCGATTCAGATTTTGTTGCAAGCAGGACATCAGTTGCAATGATAGCATTGATAGCAGGCGTTTTCCTGTTGCTAGATGGTAGGGCGATCGCACTCAGTTTTTGAAGTATAGACTAGCTTCTCTATTGCTAACTTAGCTTCTGATTAGGATAAACATCCTTAATATTGGCGTTGAAGTATTTTCCATGCGATGAGGCATTCATCAAGTCTGTATAAACCACAATTGGAACGTCTTTATACTGATAAACTTCTCCCTTTTTAAACTCAATTTCAAGCACTTGCTCTGAAGCATCATACCCGACACTTTGCAGATAATTAGATTCAACTGATATTCGCTTTTTTCCTCGTTGCAGAATTATTTCTCTAGCTTCTTTGACTGCTTCTGGGCGCTCTGGTAGACCGAGAAACTTCTCAGCATAGTTGATAAAAGAGTCGCTGTGATACATATAAAATTGAAAACTTTCTCCCCCTACCGCCGATAAAATTTCTTGAATTAAATCTGGTCGTGGCTCAAGGCTTTTTCCCTCATACTTCACCCACCAATCTTCTTTATTATCATCAGTTACAAATATGATCGGCTTTTGTTGAACTTTGGCATAATCAATTAATTGGAACCAGAGAACAACATCTCCATAACTTCTTGGTACAGGTTTATGAGCATCTTTATAGCCCGGAGGCTGTTTATAGCTGAACCGCTTCTCGGCTTTCTGATAAATATCCTCTAGTTCTTCTTCAGAGTAAGCCTGTCCAACTTTACCCTGAAATAGATCGGATAGTAATTCCCTAATTTCATCAAATTCCAAATAATTAGGGTGAAGGCTCTTAGCTATTCTTAATTGAGATTTAGTTTCTTCTATTGTCAGTTCAAAATTGTCTAAAATTTGTTGGCTATTAATAAAGGGATGACATTTATATTCTGGAAACAACGCAAATCTTAATTCTTGAAGCTTTTTATTTAAAACTCTTTCAAGGTCTTCATATGCTTTTAAATGATTTGCTATTACTAATATCCGATTTTTTTGATATTCATAAGCTGCTTGATA
>DATNQH010000259.1:0-5218 GCA_036704105.1 Leptolyngbyaceae cyanobacterium
TTGTTGTTCCTGCTCTTTAACAAGCAAACTATCCAGCCAAACTTGTGGCGATGACCCTGGACGATGAAATTTCAATGCATTGCTAATCAGGTTTTGCAACAACTGCCGCATTTGTAGCGGGTCGGCATCAATTGTCGGTAACCTACCTACTTCCACTCTTCCTCCCGTCTGCTGCAACCGCACCTCTAAATCAGATAGTACTTCATGTGCTATCCGCTCCAGATTTGTCGCCACAAACGGCTCTGCTTTTGTCGTAATCCGTGCAAAAATCAGCAATTCGTCAATCAGGCTCTGCATCCGACTTACAGCATTCTGCATCCGTTCGATGTAGTCTCGACCCTGTTCTCCTAATAGGTCACTAAATTTCTCCTTCAGCCGATTGCCAAAAACAAGAATCTTCCGTAATGGTTCCTGCAAGTCGTGGGAAGCAATTGCCGCAAATTGTTGCAAATCGGCATTGGACTGCACTAGCAACTGCTGCTGACATTTTAGTTCCAACTCTGCCCGTTGCCGCTCAACAAGTTCACTCTGTAACTGGTGATAAAGTTCCGCTTGCTGAAGTGCAATTGCCAACTGTGTTGCCAATTGCCGCAACCAGTCAATTTCCCATTGCTGCCACTGGCGTGGTGCTACACATTGATTTACTACCAGCAATCCCCACAAATCTTCTCCTTGCAATACTGGTACTACCAAATCTGCCCGCACTTGAAACTGCGCTAGAAACTCTACATAACAATCAGTTAGCTCTCCTGCATAAATATCTGCTGTTGCTTGTACCCGACCTTGTTGGTATAACTGGACATAACTTTGAGCAAAGTCGGGATCTTTAGGCCTGCTGCCTAAAATCGATTTCCAGCGCTCACCTACAGATTCGACAATTATCACTCCGCCCCAGTCCGGCTCGAATTGGTAAATAAATACTCGGTCGGCTTGGAGAAACTGCCGCACTTCCACTACTGTTGTGTTCAACACTACTTCTAAGTTTAAGCTCTGGCGAATACGCTGCGCTATCTTTGCCACCAGTAGCTCTCGTTGAGTTTGCTGTTGTAGTATTTCTTCTGCCTGCGGCTGCTGCTCATCTGCTGTTTCTAGCTGACTCAATCTGGAACGAAGTGCTACTAGTTCTTGAATGAGTTGCTCTTTCGTCTTTTCTTCCATCTTTCATGGCTTAGGTATAAAGAAAGACTTCTCCATTTGCAGGTGTTGCCAACAAGCAATGGCTATGGTAATTCTAGCTCTTGCTCGTCCTTAACTAGTGTCAAGTTTTGTACAGCTAGGTGAAAAAATTAAATGCTTTTGCTTTTAAGTAGCTTGGCCGTTGGTATAAGTCAACTTCAGTTAATGTTAAGAATTAATGCCTCATTTCATCGCTCCAACTTCGAGCCAAAGCAAGCGCACTTTCTTTGGTGTGAGAAACCAATAAAATATTCGTGCAGACATTTAGATTTAATGCGGACTTGGGAGAGGGAGGCAGCGGTAGTTGCGTCATTGTAAGAGCGCGCTACAGCCGAGCGCAGTTGAACTACACCAGGGGAATTAAGTGAAAGAGTTTACACAAAATAAGGGTGAGCCAAGGTATTCCTCTGCCGTAGCTGTCAACACTGGTGACCGTGTGTTGACAAAAGTGGATGATGTTAGGAGTGGAATCTTGCAAAAGCCCTAACAGAAGTATGATTAAAAATTTGCTAATTTCTTCCGGCTAGGGAGTTGCCGAGCCTAATGCTTACAATTATTTAGAGTAATATACTGATTTTTCCAAAGCTTTTATCTTATGACTAAAACATTTTTACCAGAGGCTTCATGAAACGAAAGACGAAGGAAGGATCACCTGAAAGATCTGTTTTATGGTGGCAAGTTTGTGGCTTGGCAGCAATGCAAGGTGCAATTACTTTAACTTGGCTAATCTATAGCCTGTATCTGCCTCAACTGTTAGTTCAATTTGGCTTTTCCAAACAGTTAGCAGCCCCATTGCTGATTATAGAAAATGCTCTTGCGGTAGTAATGGAACCGCTAATGGGCGGATTATCAGATCGACTTAAGCGTTGGGTAGGCAGTCGATTGCCGTTAATTTCAGCAGGGATAGTGCTGTCGTCAGCCTTGTTTATCGCTATCCCTTTAGCCGTAATTTTTGGTCAGCAAGCTGGTGTAACTAGAGCGGTCTTGTTGGCGGTGTTACTAGCTTGGGCGCTAGCAATGACAGTGTTTCGCAGCCCAGCTATATCTTTACTCGCGCAATACGCTACACCTACTAAATTACCGTTAGCAGCTAGTTTACTAACTTTAGCGGCAGGAATCATCGGGGCTTTCAAACCGATTGCTAGTCAATTCCTTCTCAGTTTAGGGGCAGTTTTTACCTTTGCCATTGGTTCGTTCGTGTTGTTAGGGACAGCAGCTGTTTTGCGGTGGTTGAATTCCCGCGACAAGACACCAGAGCCAATGGTAAATGAGACGGCAGCACAACCAACCTCATTCTATGTACTGGGGTTAATTTTTATCACTGCTGCTGCTGTAACTTGGGGAACGAGGTTTTTAATGGGTACGCTGCCACAGGTGCTAAAAATTCAATTGGATATTGCCAATGTGGATTGGTTAATGGTGGGAATTGCAATAGCTCTAGCTTTTGCCGCTCTACCTGCTGGCGGTTGGGCTGCCTCGATTGGCAACAGCAAAGCGATGTTGATTGGCATCGGGGTAACAGTAGGATTATTACAGGTGATAGTATTTATCCCAACCTGGTTTACTTTAGGGGCATCTGTGGTTTGTATAATTGCTAGCTTAAGTTTAGTAGTTAATAGTGCGATCCCTTTTGCCTTAACACTAGTGCGACCTCAGCAAGTGGGATTAGCAAGTGGGATGTATTTTGGTGGTGTAGCTGCCGCAGTAAGTCTGTTTGGACTAGTTTTCCCGCTAACAAATACAATTACACCTGTTGCCGGAGCAATTGGGGGTGCGATCTCATTTTTACTCGCTGCTTTATGTCTTGCTGCTAGCTTTGGGGTCCAACCAGCGGAGCGGACAATTCCTTAATTCAATCCTCCTTCTTCTGCGAAACGGTGGAAAATTTGACTATCTGCCGATAACCGCGCCTGCCGTCACCTAAAAGTCGTAGCTTGATTAAACTCATGTGTTTGCCCAACAGCCTCTTACAAATCATGAGCCACTTTTATTGATTATTTGGCTTCCCTCAGATGACAGAATTGGTTGCGCGAAGATACATCTCAGGCTCAAATACCTCATAAGGTAGATGAGCGTAGTCGGCGATAAAAATGATAAATTCTTCCCAGAGATACTTATAGATAACTTATAGCTTCGCATATCAAGGAAAACATATTTGATTCACAGCCGTTAATTACGGCTAAGCTTTATGAACTCAATCCGGAGAAATTTACCCCATCCGGCTGTGGTAGAAGACTATCAGATTTCAAAAACTTCATCTCAAGTCTTGGATGGTTTTAAAGTTCTCCTAGTCGAGGACGAGGATGATATAGCCGAATTACTGACGTTCATCCTTGAAGATGCTGGAGCCGAAGTATTGGCAGTTGTTTATGCATCAAGCTGGCATTACTAGAACAATACCAACCAGATCTTCTGCTGTGTAATATCAGGTTGCCAGATGAAGATGGATTATCTTTGATCGCAAAGGTACGAACTCGTGAGGCAGAGCAAGGAGAAAAAGTACATCAGCGCTATTGCTGTGTCGTCTTACGCCAGAGAGGTCAATAGTGCTGATGTGGTAGCGGCGGGGTTTCAAAAATATATCCTCAAGTCAACGGTCGCAAATGAATTAGTGCCAGCAATCGTTAAGCTCACAGAGCCTTGACTTGTGGCGATCGCCATCTATGATGACCAAAACCTGTCTTGAATCAAAAATTGTTGGTTAACAGATTGTTCGTGCTTCAACGCATTGATGCCACCGAAAGAGGAAACCATTAATCACTAGCGTTTTGGGCCGATGAAACTACCGCTCATTTAAGTATAGGTCAGGCTCAAAAAATTATTTCTCTTGAGCCGACTTGGATTAATGCAGCTGATGATGGAACAACATTAATCTTTTAAGTCGGCAAACAATCTGTTAACTGACATCTACTGAGCCTGGTGTTTCTCTAGCTTTGTAACGCTATTAAGACGCAGTTGTTGAAAACTGAGGCATTATATCTTTCAAGTTCTTGCTTTTTAAAGTTTCAGCCTTTTCAGTAAACACGCTAGCTTCTAATAATCGCAGCCAGACTCTCCTGCCGCACAGTACACGCTCCACCAAGGATTTATATTGTCCTTAACTTCTGGAGCGTCGCTCAGATCTAGCAGTTGCCGGAAGCTAGACTCAGCGTTTCCATATCGCATATGCATATGAACTGGATCGCCATGAGGTGAGCGTAAGATGACGTAAGAGAAGTTGTGGCTAGTAGGCTTCGGCGTAAATGCGCCTACCCCATTATCAAGCTGCTAAAGCTTTACCCTTGTAGGTCCACTGAAAGGGTTTTGCCATTGTTCGATTGAAATAGGCAATGAAATCAAGAATATGGGTTTTCAAATCTGCCGTACTGGTAAAGTTGGCTCGTCTCAGTAGCTTGCGCACCAGGATGCTGAACCAAATTTCAATCTGATTTAACCAGGAACAATGTTTCGGGGTGAAGTGAAACACAATCCGGTGAGACTGATCGCTCAAAAAGGCAGCTCGTGATGCCATAGATTTGAGAATCCCACGCTTACCTTTGATGCCTAAGTCTTCGGTGATGCCCTCTTGTTGGGCAACCAAGCGCACCATTGATTCCGATTGATGAATGTTTAAGCAATCCATCACCAGATGCCATTTGATCGTATCTGAATCGCTTGCCAGGGTTTGTTGGATGTGGTTTAAATAATCAGCTTCGGTGCGAGTATCACCAACGGTTGCCGTTATAACGTGCCCACTGGCAACATCAAAACTGGCAATTAAGGTCTGGGTTCCATGCCGAGTATACTCGAACTCCCGTCGCTCTGGCTTGCCCGGTCGCAGTGGCAAGTCTTTTGCATTTCGTTCCAATGCCTGAATCCCAGTCATCTCATCGAGACTGATAGTGCGCTCTCCCTCCTCCGGCCGTTGCTGGGCATTCAGATAGACTTCACTGATGTCTTTGACTTTATCGTCAAAGGCAGGGTCGGGGGGGGATTGAGCCAGTAGGCGGACTGATGTGGTTTGAGGCTGGCTTCTTCCAGTAATCGTCCCACATGACGGGGC
>DATNQH010000260.1:0-3425 GCA_036704105.1 Leptolyngbyaceae cyanobacterium
CTCCCAACGGGTAACTTCATCCACTTGCCCTGGTACTGATGGTGTATCTAAGGAGAGTTGAAACATTACAGATATGGCGAGCGCACTTTAAATATTTACTCTCCTTCTATTCTAACAAATATCTACAACTGTAGTACTAGCATCGAGACCAAGGGATTTTGCTTCTACAAATTTACCAACGGCATCAAACGCCATCTGGCAGTCGATACATTAGGATTGCCATTTTTCAGGCACTGTACGAGCGCGAATGTCAGCGATGACCAAGGCTTGATTAAGATGCTCATCGACCATTTAGACTACTTTCGCAAAAAGCCCGTGAATATTCCTAAAATCACAATCAGGCTTGACCACGGCTATCATCCAGGGCCAAATCACGGCTGCATTACAGTTGGTCTATCCACAAATCATGACGAAAATTCGCTTTCAACTGGCTTTGAAGCCGACCAAAGCTGAAAAAGCAGCACAAGGTAAGACTGGATTTGTCCCCATTGCAACGCGGTGGATCATCGAGCGCTCGAATGCGTGGATGGAGCGGTGCAAGAGAAGAGTCAAGAACGAAGAAGCGCACCTTAGATCATGCCACTGCCAAGATCGATCTCTGCTTTATAAGGGTTGATGCTGAAGCGCTTAGCCAAGGCATAAGAGCCCAAAATTAATGTCTTTGAGCCTTTATTCGCGCCTTACCGCCAAGCTTGTTCAGGTTTGGCCGGAGCCTTCCGCCGACATTAAGGTAACTTAAAAAGCTCTTTTGATCGAAAGAGCTTTTTTGTACTGGGAAGGAAGATTGCTTTGTCTTCTTAGCTTTCCGAATCTGGCACAAAGCGGTTTCAGTTTGTTTTTTCTATAAATATTTTAGCGTCAAGACATTTATTTGTAAATTGGTTAACGTTAAGTTGTGGTCAAACGGTTAAAGCAATGAATTTGAAAAAGTTGCGTGAGAAAGCGAATCTAAGAACGATGGATGTCGCGGTAGCTTTGAATGTTGCTGAATCCAGCGTTCGCAATTGGGAGCATGGCAGATCTATTCCGAGCCTGAAGCTAGGTAAGCCATTGGCAAAGCTATACAAATGCACACTAGAGGAGTTGTGCGATGCAATAACCGCTATTGAAGGCGAAAAAGAGAAAATTGGTGTTTAGATACTAAAATTGCTTACCTCAGATGGCGCTGGAGGATGGAATACACCAGGTCTTAAAAGTTAAGAACAGTGTTTTCTAGTTCAAGTCCACTAGTCACTAGAATGACGAATTGCTATGCCTGTGTCAGGATCGAAGAAATGAATTTTCTCCGGTGCGATCGCCAGCCATAATTGTTCGCCAATACTTGCAAAGCGATCTGGGGGAATTCGCACTTGTAGGGGATTAGTGGCAGTATTGGTAGCGCCAACGAAAATCACAGAAAGATAGGTTTCGTTTCCCAGCGCTTCTACCAGTTCTACCTGAACTGGTAGATTCTTGGGCGCAGCAACACTTAAACTCAAGTGTTCTGGTCGAATACCCAAAATTAAACCTCTCTTGTCATACTTTTGCAATGCGTTTGCCCAAACATCTGGAAGACTGAAGCGAAATTGCGGATGGGTAACTAACAAAGGCGCATGAAACTCTACTGGAAGAAAGTTCATCGGCGGTGAACCGATGAATTCTGCCACAAACTGAGTTGCTGGGCGATTATATAGTTCCAAAGGAGGCGCAACTTGCTCGATTTGACCTCGATGCATCACCGCAATGCGATCGCCCATAGTCATTGCTTCTGTTTGATCGTGGGTGACGTAAATAGAAGTTGTGCCAAGCTGACGCTGAAGCTTGACGATTTGGGCGCGGGTTTCGGCGCGGAGTTTAGCATCTAAGTTAGAAAGCGGTTCATCCATCAAAAACACTTGGGGATTACGAGCAATCGCCCTACCCAATGCCACTCGTTGCTTTTGTCCGCCGGATAACTGCTTCGGTAGCCGCTTGAGGAGAGATTCAATTTGTAATAGCGTTGCCACATTCCGCACTCGTCGATCCACAGCGCGTTCGCGCTCGTTCATATATCGCAAACCTTTAGGTAGCGATCGCGTCATCCCCAGCAACAAATTCTCAACCCATTTGGAAAGATTCTCCCCTTGTCCCGTTGTCTCCTTGTCCCCTTGTCCTCTTCCAGCACGTCTCAGTCCAAAAGCGATATTGTCATAAACACTCATGTGCGGATAGAGGGCGTAGTTTTGAAACACCATAGCGATGTCTCTGGCCTTTGGTGGGAGATCGTTAACTCTGCGATCGCCCACCCAAATATTGCCACCACTTGCTTGCTCTAGTCCGGCAATTAACCGTAAAAGCGTACTTTTACCGCAACCAGAAGGCCCCACCAACACCATAAACTCGCCATCTTGCACATTCAAGTTGATGCGCTGCAAGACATTGATAGTTTGCGATCGCTCGGTAGCTGAGTCACTTTCGATCTTTGCTGTTGCTTCGACTGAAGTGAGGAGCGGTTCTGCTGTTACTGGAACTACTGCTCGTTCACCGGGACGAGCTGGAAAGCTTTTGTAAACGTTTTCTAGAACAACCTGGGTCACAATTTTGATTTTAAGCTAAACTTGTCAAAACTTTATATTCTAAGCAAACAAAGCAATTAGCTTTTAGCGAATAGCTTAACCCAAATAATAGCTTGATTAAAGTTCACTTATCAGTTGGCTTTAATATTTTTTTGCGTGCTTGACAGCGACCAAAAGATAGAGTTTAATTTTAGACTTCTTTGTAACTATAATTACATAGATGATTGAGCGTAGCAGTTTTACTGTGAAACATGACTAAAAATACAATAAGACAGAAAGCAAAACAGGCTACCACTGACCAGCAGCTATTATTGGTGGCTCAAAATCAAATACAGCTTTTGCGCGAACAGATAGAGTTTTGGCGCGAACAGGTAGAAAGTCTCAACTCTGAGCTGCAAGACAAAGAACAGGAACTGCAAGTTACAGAGCAGGAATTAAACTATACAAACAAAGAGTTGTGTTCTGCACTTATGTTCGAGAGGGTAAACTTGGCTGAGGCAAAGGAATTGAGTAAGACAATTCTTAAAAGTAACAAATCTGCCAGCAAATCTTTAGCTGATTTACTCAGTGCTATCTATGACCTTCAAGTTCAGCCTGAAGAATTGGAGCAAATAGACAATACATCAATGCATTTGAAAACGATTGACGCTAATGAAAGCATTAATAATTCAAAGCAAGTTAGGGCTAACTCAAGTATTACTCGTAATAAAATTATTAATAATTCAAAGCAAATTAGGACTAACTCAGAGACACTTAAATGTCAGTATAAAGAGTTGGGATTTCAGTTTGTTATGTTGCAAACTAGTTTTAAAGTGTTTAGTCAAAAGATTGCTGAGTTTATAGCAGAATCAAGAGAAATAAAAAATGTTAATAATGCTCACAAAAACACAT
>DATNQH010000261.1:0-12949 GCA_036704105.1 Leptolyngbyaceae cyanobacterium
TTTGTATCATCTGCTTCTGAAAAAATAACAACTAATTCCTCTTGGCTCAATCTCAAAATATATTTATACCCTTTACTAGACAAAAAGAAATTACCCAACAATTCTCCAAAAATCCCAAAATTCTTAAAATCATCAGTTTCCTCAAGCTGCTTCTAAGCAGAGGTGACAAAACGCTTGGCAAAATGCCGAATCCCACCTTTAACAACAATTGATAAAGCAGTAAAATTCAGGAAAATGCGAATAGCAAATTCTATTTCAGTTCAAAAAACAGTAAATTAATATACTAAAAGAATGAATTAATTGAGTAATTTCACTGTGATCGCCTGCTTTGAGTCAGATTAATTTTCCACATTCAATCTCAAGTTAGAACCACAAAATTGTCAGTGTATGTACCGTGTCATTGAAGGGCTTGGGAGTAATCATGGAGATTCAAACCCCAGATTGGGTGAAACACGCTGTTTTCTATCAAATTTTTCCTGATCGCTTTGCCAAAAGCAAAGAACCGCGCAAGCGACTGTTGAAGTCTTTGTCATGGGAAGAGTGGGATGATATGCCAACCCTCCAAGGCTACAAAGGTGGAGACTTGTGGGGTGTGATGGAGCAGTTAGATTACTTACAAGATCTGGGAATTAACGCGATTTACTTCACCCCGATCTTTCAATCAGCTAGCAATCATCGTTATCACACTCACGACTATTACAATGTCGATCCCATGCTTGGGGGAAATGGCGCTTTTAGGGAACTACTAGAAGCTTGTCACGAACGGAATATCAAAGTTGTACTTGATGGGGTATTTAATCATGCCAGTCGGGGCTTTTTCTTTTTCCACGACATTCTAGAAAATGGCCCCCATTCTCCCTGGGTGGATTGGTTCAAAATCGAACGCTGGCCCCTATCTCCCTACAATGGCGAATATCCTGCTAACTATGAGGGTTGGGATGGCAATCGAGCCTTGCCAGTATTTAATCATGACAATCCAGAAGTGCGAGAATACATCATGGAAATCGCCGAATACTGGATTAAATTTGGCATCGACGGCTGGCGCTTGGATGTGCCATTTGAAGTTAAAACTCCTGGTTTTTGGCAAGAGTTTCGCGATCGCGTTAAAGCCATCAACCCAGAGGCATATATTGTTGGGGAAGTTTGGGAAGATTCGCGCGAGTGGCTAGATGGAACGCAATTTGATGGCGTGATGAACTATCTATTTGCTGCGCCGACAATCGCATTTACCGCAGGCGATCGCGTTGACATCGATCAAGTAAAAGATCGCTCGTACCATCCTTATCCGCCTTTATTTGCCCCAGATTATGCTGAAAAAATTCAACACCTGCTGCAACTTTACCCTTGGGAGATTCAGCTAACTCAGCTTAACTTGCTAGCTAGTCATGATACGGCACGATTGCTGTCAATTGCTGGGGAGGATCGCGCCAGTGTCGAGCTAGCAACCCTGCTATTATTGACATTCCCCGGCGCTCCTAGTATTTACTATGGAGATGAAGTTGGCTTACCAGGTCGTTTAGATCCAGATTCTCGGCGTAGCTTTCCAATAGATGCTCGCTGGGAGCGGGATGTTTTAGATTATCACCGTCAACTGATTGCCCTACGACATCAATACCCTGCATTACGGACAGGTAGTTATCAAGTTCTGTATGCTCATGCAGAAACTTATGTCTTTGCACGGATTTTAGATTCACAAGAGATCGTAGTTGCACTCAACGCGGGTACTGCACCTAGCAAGGTAAGCTTTGAAGTAGCTAAGCTGAAATCTCAGCCAAGTAAGCTGCTATATGGCACTGCTGATGTAGAGTGGAGCAGTGAGGGAGGATCTCAGAAGCTGAAATTAAATCTACCATCTCGAAGTGGTTGCATTCTAGGTTCATCATAACCGCTTGAAGTAGAGACGCACGCGATCGCACGTCTCTACACATTTACTCAGCTGCTACTAAAGCAGGAATCAGAACGGTATCAATGACGTGAATCACACCATTGTCGGTTAAAATGTCCGATTGCAATACTTGAGCATCATTCACTTTAATCGTTCCATCCGAGGACTCAATTGCCACTATTGAACCCTCAACAGTTTCCGCTTCGGCAATTTCCATCAAATCTTCAGCCCTGACATCGCCGAAGGTAACATGGTAACTTACAATTCGCTTCAGCTTGGGGATATCCTCAAGCAGTGCTGACAAAGTTCCTTCTGGGAGTTTTCCGAACGCCTCATCAGTCGGAGCAAAAACTGTGTAAGGCCCTGGAGTTTTGAGGATTTCTGCTAGTTCAGCAGCCGCAATTACCCTTGCAAGGGTCTTGAATCCCGCTTGCTCTGTTGTCTCAACCAAATCGGCCATAGAATTTCCTGATCTAATGTTCTCATACTAGGAAATATCTATAGGACTAAAGGCGATCGGCATCTGTCAGGGGAGGGGTTATCATGATTATTTTAGATTTTGAATTTTGGATTTTCGATCCGTCGATTGTTAAACTATTACCCCAAGATGGTGTCAGAAGGTGTCCAGGCGACGTAGGAAGGTGATGAAGTGTGCGTCTCTAGATTTAGCTAACAAGAGATTTGAGTAGACGATAGAATAGAAATTATCTTTAAAAACCACCTGCTATGCTCAAGCGTTCAAAGTTCGAGACGACCCAATCTCAAATTATGCACCGTGCTGAGGAACTGATTAGCGCAGCATCAAATCGCTATCGGATTACAGTTCAGGTCGCTAATCGTGCTAAGCGTCGTCGGTATGAAGATTTTGATAGCATGGATGACCCAATGATGAAGCCAGTAATTCGGGCAATTATTGAGATGTCTGATGAGTTAACCCAGCCAGAAATTATTGGTGAGTAAAAGCACTCAAACAGCGTCAATTTTGCTATCACTTAGATAGCGAGTTAGACTTTTGGTTTTCACCAACCAACAAAGTGCAAATATTACAGCAAGTTTCATTTTCATTTGGGTGAGTAATACTCACCCTTGTTTGTAATTTTTTTACCAATGTTTGCTGTTTTAGAATAATTTATACAGTCACTAAAGGCAGATTTTTTAGCTTTATTCGTTGAATTCTGTCATTAATACTAATATTAATTTAGCAACATAATTTATCTCGATCGCTCCTAATTTATCTAACGCTGAAAACCCAAACTACGAATTACGAATTATTTAGGGAGTTGGCATAATGTTTTTAGTAACGGGAGCAACTGGAGGAATAGGTCGAAGAGTAGTGCGATTGCTGCGATCGCGGCAAATGCCTGTACGTGCTTTTGTCCGCCTGAATTCGCGCTACGGTGAATTAGAACACCGAGGAGCAGAAATTTTCATCGGCGATTTGCGGCGAGAAAAAGATATTCAAAAAGCTTGTCAGGGAGTACAGTACATCATCAGTGCGCATGGCTCAGATGGCGATGCCTTAGCATTAGACTTGCGCGCCAATATTGAATTAATTGACTCTGCAAAGGCACTTGGAATACAACACTTTGTTTTCATTTCAGTGTTGGGTTCTGAGCGAGGCTATGAGGATGCACCAGTGTTCAAGGCAAAGCGAGCAGTGGAAAAATACCTAGAACAAACGTGCCAAGGCACATCTTTAAATTACACTGTTTTGCGTCCGTCAGGGCTAGCCTCAAATTTATTACCACTAGCAGAAAGGTTTAGACAGACAGGAATTTATTTGCTCATTGGCGATCCGAAAAACCGCACATCGATTGTCAGTACTGACGATCTGGCAAGAATGGTAGTAGATTCAGTCACTGTTACAGGTGCGCGTAACCAAATTCTGCCAGTGGGAGGGCCAGAAATCCTTCAAAGAGAAGATGTCCCTAAGATTTTAGGTAATATCCTCAACCACGAACCGATTATAATCAATCCACCTCTACTATTAATTGATGGAGTGCGCACTGTTGCAGGTCTTTTGAATTCCCAAGCCCAAACAGCTTTAGGCACTTTCCGCACATTATTGGACAATGAATTCTACTGCACTCGTGAGGAAATTTCCCGGTTAGAGGCAATTTTTAACCTGAAGTTGGAAACCCTAGAGAGTTTTTTACGGCGTTACTTGGCAGTTTGAGCAGTAATGGAAAATCAAAACCAAAAGCTTGAAGCAAAAAGCTTTTCTCCCTCAGCCTCCTGGGTCTCCTCAGCTTCCCTTAATAGAGACTCCTTACTCCTAAGCAGTATCGTCCTAGCAGGTGGTATGAGTTCGCGGATGGGTGAGGATAAAGCTTTACTTACAGTTGGAGGTGTACCGTTGCTACGGATAGTTTGTGACGTAGCGATCGCTTTGTGCGAAACAGTATATGTTGTCACTCCCTGGACAGAACGCTATCAGCACTTGCTACCACCTGAGTGTCAATTTATTCACGAAGTACAAAGGGTGGAGGAGAATGAGGACAAAAAGAAAATCTCCAATTCTCCTTTAGTTGGGTTTGCTCAAGGATTAGCTCATGTCACAACTGATTGGGTGTTGTTGCTAGCTTGCGATTTACCTCGGTTGCAAGTTGAGGTGTTGCGAGACTGGGTAACTCAATTAAATAACGTAGACAATGAGGCAATCGCCTTACTCACTCGCCACGCGAAGGGTTGGGATCCTTTGTGTGGTTTCTATCGCCGCAGTTGTTTACCCGCACTCATGCAATATATTGATCGCGGTGGGCGTTCATTTCAGCAGTGGTTAGCACAGCATTCAGTACAAGTTCTACCCTTGAGCGATGCACAAATGCTATTTAATTGCAATACACCTGCCGACTATAAAGAAATTAACGCGCAATTACTTTGAATTCTGTATAGATGTTGTATACCTGTACAGACGTTGTATACAACGTCTACGAATTAAATATTAAAGGTGAAGGGCAACCAATCCCATAGCCTTGCGCATAATCTACCTGCAATTGCTGCAATTTTTCCAGAATCTGTCGATCTTCGACAAACTCAGCAATAGTTTTAATTCCCATGACTGAGGCAATTTTAGCGATCGCTTTCACTATCTGTGCTGCTGTCGCATCATGGATAATCTCCCGCACAAATACACCATCAATCTTCAAATAATCCACAGGTAGATTTTTCAAATAAGCAAACGAAGACATTCCACTGCCAAAATCATCTAAAGCAAAACTACAACCAGTACTTTTGAGCAGCCGCATTATTGCCGCCGCTTTGCCTAAATTGGTAATTGCTAAGGTTTCAGTAATTTCAAAACAGATTAAATGTGGGGGAATTTGCGCGATCGCAAATTGCTCCTGTACAAAGGTAATGAAGTGTTCGTCATTGAGACTAGCCCCAGACAAATTCACGGCAAACACCCGTTGCTGGGCAAGGGCACTAGATAGGTGCTTTTGCAACTGCTTAAACAAAGTTTGAATTACCCAGCGATCAATTTTATGCATCAAATGGTAGCGTTCTGCTGCCGGAATAAATGCCATCGGGGGAACGATTTGACCAAATTCATCTTCTAAGCGCAGCAGTATTTCACAATGACTTACCTTTGCTAAACCATTTTGGCTAGGGGCGATTGGCACAATTTCTTGGTAGTACAAGCGAAAGCGATTTTCTTCCAATGCTTTAGGAATGCGCGATACCCATTGCATTTCCCCTTGTTGCTTTGCCAGTTCCGTGTCATCGATTTGATAGACGTGGACGCGATTACGTCCTTTGTTTTTGGCAACGTAGCAAGCCGCATCTGCTGCCGATAGCACGCTATCGACGCTGGGAGTGTCGACGTTAATTTCAACTAAGCCGATGCTTGCACCGATGCTAAAGGTTTTATCTTCCCAGACAAAACGATAGTCATGGATTTGCTGGCGCACCAAGTTGGCGATTTGTGCTGCTTCCTCCAAAGGGCAAGAGTACAGCAACACGCCAAATTCATCCCCACCTAAGCGGGCGAGAGTGTCAGTTTTGCGTAGTTGGCTGGGTAGCAGACTGCTGATATGCCGCAGTAAAGCATCTCCGGCAACATGACCGCAGGTGTCGTTAATAATTTTGAATTGGTCGAGATCGAGGTAGCACAAGACGTGCTTTAAGTTATTAGTCTGGGCGCTGGCAACAGCAGCAGCCAGTCTGGTTTCAAATTCCCGCCGATTGAACAATTCTGTAAGTGGATCGTGACTTGCTTGCCATGCTAACTTACGTGCCATGATGTTGGCTTGAGTCACATCACGAAAGACCAAGATACTGCCAATGACTTGGTGATCGCTTGCATGAATTGGTGCAGCCGAGTGATCGATAGCAAATTCACTGCCATCACGACCCATGAGAACAGTATTATACGATGCTTTGACGATGCGGTTTTCACCCAAAGCTTTTTTTACTGGATTATCTACCGGATCACGAGTAATTTCATTTACAATATTGAAAACTTCACTTAGAGGCAAGCCTTTAGCTTCTTTAAAAGTCCATCTAGTGAGTTTTTCTGCCACTGGATTGAGAGATTGAATCAAACCATTAGAGTTGGTGGTAATTACTGCATCACCAATCGAGTGTAAAGTGATCTGAGCTAGTTCTTTTTCTCGAAATAACGCTTGTTCAATGCGCTTGCGCTGATTGATTTCTCTGGTTAATTCTTGGTTTTCTGCCTCAGCTAGTTTTGCCCGCAATATTGCTTCCTCTGCTTGTTTGCGGGCAGTAATATCATGTTGAACTCCCCAAACTCTGACTAAAACACCATTTTCCACAATCCCGATCAAATTGTTCAAGAAGTATCTTAGATTTCCTAGGCCATCTAACTCACACAATTCTGCATCGATTAGGCGGTAGCCAGATCTAACAAAAGAGCGCAAAAATTGCACATTGGCAGGAATAGAAGGAGGCAGAAAGTCACTAATTCTTGCTCCGAGCATTTCTGGCACAGATGAATAGCCAAACATATGTGCTAGCACTTCGTTACATTCAGCTACATAGCAATATTGATAGAAATGCTCGATTTGTTCCTCTTCTGATGATTTAATTGCCAAAGGTTGCTCTAGTTCACACCGCCAAATTCCTTCTGAACTTTGGGCTAAAAAAACTCGGTAGCGTTCTTCACTTTTTTGCAGCGCTACTTGAGACTGATCGAGCTGATTCAACATCCAGTTAATCGCACCAGCTAGATATGACAACTCATCATTACCTGGAATTATTACGCGCGATCGCAAATCGCTGCTGGCTCCAATTCTACTCACATCGCTCGAAAGGCGCGCCAGCCGAGACAGTACCAATTTTTCTAACAGCAACAAGGTGGTGACGGTGAATACTAGACCTACTAACAACAACGACCAGATCAAGTAACGAACACTATCTTGACCTTTGCGGTAGATGTCCCTTGGTAAGTCCACCCGTAACAGCAACGCTGGGTTTCCTTCCATGTCTCTCAACATGGTGTAGCCAGCCATGATATTTTCGTTTAATGGCTGTACGAAAGGTATAGGCTTTTTGATTAATGCTAGCTGCGCTAGGCGAAAGTCCATTGGCGTTGGCGGTCGATCTAACCGCTGCACGGCAATTTTATCATGAGTACGTTCGGCTAGTCGATCAATTTTTAAATAGCGCCCCATAATCAAAACGCCGCGACTCGGCCCTGTGCCTTCACTCGTTAGAATTGGTCGCGCTGTAACTATTAGCGGGCCTTCTGGTAGCAAAAACATCCCCGTTTGCACTTGATCTGGCACTTGAAGCTGGCGTAAGAAATCGTCGCGCAGGAAGAATTTTTGTAAGCTTTCTGGAACGGGTAAGCTTTTTTTGTGTTTGGAATTGATGAAACTGCCAAAGACTATCCGACGGTCATCACGGCGGATAAATACGACCAAATCGACACCGCTTCGCACCAGCGACGGGTAGTTGAAAGCAGAGTTGAAATACTTTTGATCGTTTGACTTGACCGCCGCATAGGAACCGTCCCACTCTGCCTCATCAGCATTCATCAGTGTCAGCTTGACTAATTCATTTTTGTATGCTTCTTCGACACGGCGTACATTCTGTTCAGTATCCTGTCTTTCGATTTGAGCAAATCCATCTAGCAAGATTGCCTTAGAAGTGGTGTATATGGCCCCAAATAAACTAAAGAGCGTGATGCCAGTAATCACCAGTGTCTTTTTACGCAGTGTCATAGTGTTGCTTTGGCAGCAATGATAGACCTAATAATTCTATGCAGCTTTGATGGCGAGGAATCCTCGCCATCAAAGCTGTAATTCGTAATTAATTTTCACTATTAATCAACTTTATACATCCATCAAGACTGTTCTCCTTGCTCAAAAACTAAGCCATCAGAACATAGCGGTAAAAACAAAAATCAAATTGATACGTGCTATTTTAACCTCAGCCAATTAAAAAATTAAACAGCAAAACTTATAGGCTACCAAAGCAAAAACAAATCTAGTTTCTATCGACACTAGGCTGAGTTAACTGTACCTGAAAACCGTAATTTCACGGGTAGAGATTGAATAAATGAAACTAAAACCCGTAATTTCCCGGTTGTTATATTGGCTATTGGCTATAGCAATGCGTGTAAAGCTAGTGAACACATAGTTACAGTTACACGATAGCGCAGTCCCTTTAGGAGTAGTTTAGCGAAGCTTCAACCATTAACACTCAGCAGTGTTATTTACAAATCAAATCAGATTGCAGCAGATTTCCGCAACTGATTTTTAGTCAAACACAAGTGGTTTGCCATCTTCGAGGATGTTTCCAGGCTGTGCCAAGTGGAATTGTAAATCTTTTGGCAATCCAAACATCCCCATATGCATGAAGGGATCGTAAGCTTTGAGCCTATCTGCTAAATTGCGCTCTTGAATGCGCAATTTAATTGTATCTGGGGAAAGTGTAGCTGAATCGATGCCGTTAGTGGCAATAATAAACCCCCAAGTGCAAGCAAATGATGGCACAAATACCGTATAGCTACGCACGGAGGCAAATGATGTACTGATTGTATTTCTAATTGTGGCGTGTTCAGTCCAGTGCATCGGTGAGAGAGCGAAACCTTGTACTGCTAGCACTCCATTCTCAGTCAATCGTTGCTGGCAAAGAGCATAAAACTCTTTTGTGTATAAAGCGATCGCCGGACCTTCGACTAAAGCATCAGTAATGTCAAGGATAATAACATCAAACTTTGCTTCATTTTGTTCTAGATAAGCGCGACCATCTGTATGCAAGAGTGTCAGTCGAGGATCGCTAAACGTACCTTGATGCCAAGAAGTTAGTTTTTGTTGACAAAATTCTACCAATTCTTGGTCAAGATCGACTACTACAACTGTCTTGACACTTGGATGTTTCAAAACCTCTCGCTGTGTAGCCCCTTCCCCGCCCCCAACGATCAAAATTCGTTGTGGTTGAGGATGGGTAATCATAGCTGGATGAACCAAAGCCTCATGATAAAGATACTCATCAGCTTCGGCGGATTGAATCGTGCTATCCAGCAGCAGGATGTCACCATAAGCTGCTGAAGGGACAAATTCCATAGACTGAAAAGCAGTTAACTTGGCTTCCATACCACCCACCCGCTTGATTAAGCGGATTTCATTTGGACTGATTTGATCGGAAATCCAGCTATGAAATTCTATACCCACAATGCATTCGCTCCAATCTCAGAGAATTTTGAGTTTTAGATTTGTAAAGAATGCTGAATGATAAATGATAAATTAGAAAATGCTGCTCAATTTATCATTCATCATTCATAATTTACCTATTGTTCCTAACCTTTTTTCACAGGTAAAACAGCCTGTTTATTAAGTATTAGTGGTATTTGTGAAGGAGTTCTGATGACTGGATCGAATCTCTCGTGGAGTTGTTTAGAAACTCTTTTTGGTCTCCACAGCTGTTCTAGCAACTCTCCAAATGGTTCAACGCGAAGATCGCCACAAGTAAAGATATCTAAGAAACAAGAATTATATTCTGGATAGCTATGAATGCTGGCATGGGACTCTGAAAGCATTAAGATCACCGAAACACCACAAGGATCGAACTTGTGAGCAAGATGCGCCAAAATTGTTGCTCCTACCGCATTTACCGCTGCGATCATATCGCGCTCGATCAGTTCAAGGTTATCCAAGTCAGCTTCGCACCCTGAAAAATTCAGCAGAAGATGCCGACCGTAAAAATCGAAACGCTTGTCCATAGGATTAATCTCTTTTCAATTACAAAATGAAAAACAGTGCCGTTAAAGTAACGGTATGTATCACCGCCTAGTGTTATGTGCTAGTTTGTTGGTGGCTTTGTTTGTGCGATCGCTTTAGCAGCGTAAAATTTTCAGCTTCAGATGCTGGAGAATATCATTTGCGCTTTGAATTCCAGAAAGAACAGCTCCTTCCATGTAACCTTGCCACTCATAGAAGGAGTTGGTGTGTTCGCCTGCGAAAAAAAGATTATTTATCGGTTTGCCTTCGTTACCAGCGATCGCTGTGAATTGTCCAGGTCGATAACAAGCATAGCTACCCTGCGCTAGTGGGTTTGAAGGCCAATGTTCCAGGTGTGCTAATATTTTCCCCGTGCGATCGCGCGAAGCAAGAGCAGCTGCCCCTGGATAAATTCGCTCTAAATCGCCCAAAAACAAATTTGCCTCCGTCTGAACCGAATTCGGGTTGAGCTTCTCCCCGCGTTTACCACTGGAATAGTCTACCAATACAGCATGGGTATTGGTAGCCTGCATCGGGCTTGCTTCCCAAGTTACTTGATGATGCGGCAGATTCGAGTTGGAGCCACCGTTACTATCAATCTCAACCCAAGGACGACCGTTGAAACCCACCATCATCTTGGCATGGTTAGCATTATCGAGCGAAGCGATCGCCTCTTGCTTCCACTGGGGCAGTTCCAAACTCGCATCTAATTCTACCTGACGCAGGACGGGGAAGGGAATCGCCAGAACGACAGCATCATATTCCACACAGGTTGTTTGCGTACCAGTGTCAAACGTGAGTTCAATCTGGTTCATAGAATTCTTTCGCACCCTCACCAGTTTCATACCAAAACAAATCTGCCCTTGGAGTTCATTACTTAACCCTCGGACGATCTGCTCGTTACCGCCAATGACGTGGTAACATTCGTCGCTAAAAATGTGAAAGGGCGTTGCTTCTGACTTCTCAATTTCATGAACCACTAGTAGGAAATTAAGGCAGGTTTGTTCCTCTAACTCCAGTCCATATTCTGCCATGTATGCAGAACGAATTATCGCTTTAATTAAATCTCCTGCCCCACGATTTTCAAGATACTCCAACAGATCGATCTTGTCGAAGTAAGCGTCAGCAGCATTGTGGTTGTCAGCGTTTGGTTTAGATGAGAGTAGACGTAAGTCTGCATCTATAGCCGCTAGAAAGTTACGGTACTCATCTATAACTGCTGATTCGGCATAACGCTGTCCGTTAAAGTAGCAAGCAACTTCTCCTGGCTGCTGTGATACATCCTCAAGTTCCAGGTTGAATTTTTTTACCAACCGCAACAATGCTTTGTTTTGGCTGTCGATTAACTCGCCTCCTCTTTCAACCACAGTGTTGGGAAAGTTGACTTCTCCAGGAAAAGACCCTCCTAGGGAAAAACAACGCCCGCCCACTCTGTTACTTGCTTCGTAAATAGTAGCTAAAATGCCATGCTGCTTGAGTTCCAAGCCGCAAGCTAACCCCGCACAACCTGCGCCCACAATGGCAATTTTCACGTCCCGTCCCGTGCTAGGAGTTAGTTGGCTGCGGCTCTCAACTACTGAGTGGCGATCGCGTTTGTTTGTCTGCTTACTGCTCATCTGGGCGCTTAACTGAGTTAACTGCTCAATGTGGCTATTTGAGATCTGATTTTTTTTACAGTACGAGCTAAGCCGCATTACCTGGTTAAGGTTTCTAAACAGCAGTGAACGACCCATAGGTTTTTCTCAAAGGCTAAATCTAAATTTTTCTGTTATGCTTAAAACCAAAAATTCCCTTCTTTACCGTCTTGCCAATAAAATGTCAACTTTTTTAAATGTGTTGTTGTATAAATTAAACTATTTAATTTAATATTGATAGCAGCAATTGATTTAATGCTTTATCTATCTTCATTTTGCTGGCTAATCAAAGCTTTTTTATGCACAATGATATATAATGAACATCGAGTTTGTCGAAAATTTCGACTTTATCTTCATTCAAGCCCACCTGCATTTAATAGGATTAGACCAGCAATAATTAAAGATACACCAAACAGGTTGCTGTGAGAATAATTTTCTCGAAAAAGCAGATTGCCGAACAAAAATGCCAAAACAAACTCAATCCCAATCACAAATAGATATGTAACCCCAAGGGTGGAATGGTGCATAGCCAAACTTTCTAAGCTTGCTCCTAGTGTCAAAAAGAAATACACGAGTAAACTCGGCCCTGGTTTGGAGAGTCCTTTAGAAAGTTTCATGTACATACCACCTACTGTGTAAGCGAATGCAGCTATGAACACCATGATTAAATACATAAAAATACTTCGAGTTAATTTATAACTACAGTGTTGTTGCTGTTTTGGAGCCTAACTAAAATGCGATGAAGAATTAGTTGGTTTCCTCATACTCGGATTTTGGCTCGGTAGAGACAAGGATTGTCGCAGTTGTATTTAGGTGTTACGTATTATTACTAACTTATACTGGTTGTTAAGTAGTGTAATCGTGCGACTAAATACTTTAGTTAATCATTTCTTTTTATTTATTAAAAACTCTAAAAAATATAAACTAAATTTCTAGCATCAACCACAGTATTTTTACGGTTAATAGTGGAAACCCAGATCGGGGTTAGTACTAAAGCGAGTTTAACTCAGTGAAATTGCTGAGCTTGCTAAAATACAATAAATCCTATCTATGCAAGAATGGTTATTGTAGTAACAACCCCTTGTTTGCTGTTCTAAGCTACTCAGCAATTCTCATTATGACTAATCACTGTTCAATTGCTGAAAAAGCCAGTAATGTAAGGATATCTGAAAGACCAAAGAGAGCCAGAACGGTTGAAACAGTCTGGGTTGTTTGATGGAATAGTGGGTTCTTTTCGCCAG
>DATNQH010000262.1:0-28713 GCA_036704105.1 Leptolyngbyaceae cyanobacterium
TTTGTCCTCTGCCTCAAGTATTATACAAATATATAAAAGGAATGATATTAATTTTTTCGCTCAGCAATTTGACTAGTTTTATATCCTCCAGGGTAAACCGGGAGTAAAAGGCATAAGTGTAAATTCCTATCTAAACTTACTTAAATATCTGTGTGCTAAACTTTACAATCTACAAAAAATGATTTAATTATTTACTAAAGTGTGATTTTTAGAGTGTGTTAACTCAAAATAAGCTCGATTAGGAAAGTGATCAATAACTACTTAGTGGTTAGAAGGATGCTAAAATTTCAAGCTAAAATCTAAAATCTTAGATAAATAGTGTTGGGTTTATTAAGTGCAGAATTTATTGTCATTTCAGAAAAATACAGTTTTAAAAGCGCCGTAACGCACGAAATTGTAGTGGTTGAAAGTAAATTAAAATATTAAAAAGGGATGACTCCCGTAGAGACATCCCTTTGATCCTAAGCCAACTTAGTTTTAACTAAAGACTTGCTGCTTAATTCGCTTAAATCTCTGTAACAGCATTAGTCTCGTTCGGGAATTATGCACTGGGGTTGCTTGACTACTATGCTGTGGAATCAATCGCTACCTCATGCATCAAATTTATAGTTAACGAGCCATCTCACGTACGTCCTTTTTACCTATGAGTGCATCCAGAAAATTCTTGGACTTATCTTCAACTGATATAGCATCTTGAGAATTTTCAGGTCGGCTCATCTCGTTAACATCATCAGCGCCTTGAATTTCGTTGAGACCTTCGTTCGCCTTGCTTTGGGTTTCTCCTCTGGAATATGGTTTATCGATGACTGCCTTTTGTGCCTCTTTTTCAATATCTAATAGGTGTGTCTCTCCTTGTTGAGGAGCAGTTCTACTAGCAGTAGGGTTTACAGGATCACTCTTGGCAGGAAGAACATGAGAGAATACTAACAACGTACTGATACAGCAAGCTACTAAGAAGCGCAGAGGACGCAGTGCAGATAGATTTAAGCGAATAAAGCGCATATTTAGTCTCTCCTGTTTGTTAGGAATATTCATTTTGGGCTGTATTTGAATAAAATCGAGCAAATCTTTTAAACAACCCAATATATATTAATCTCAATCTGTTGCTTTAGTCACATCTGCACCAGGGTAGATATGTTAGCTAGTACTTCTTGGGGTAGAAATTGTCAATTTTGGGCTAAAAACTCAATGTTTGGCAGTAGTGGGTCGTGAACGATTCCTACCCCCGTAAATCCCCAACGTTTAACTAAATCCCTTAACTGCGTCCCTGCAATAGAGTCTACAGCGAATTTCTCGGCTACGTCAAAACCGTGAGTGTTGAGATAAGAAAGCGCATCAAAGTGTTCGCAAAACAGCAACAGGTAGCCTGGGGTGCGATCTTGATCAATATGAGCTACTAAATAACGACCATCAGCTTTGGAACGGACAAGATAATGTACTTGGGACAACATAGACAATAGAGTGGCGACGAACGAGTGGCGAGGGGGGAGGGGTAAGAGGAAAAATCTGTTAATTCTAGGTTGGCATTTCTAGCCCTTAATTCCTAGTAAATTGCTATTAATTAAGATTTTCTAAACGAATGCGGGGGTCTGCAACTTTAAGCAGCAGGTCGGCGATTAAGTTTCCTGCAATTAGCATAACTGCACCCATGATCAGGCTGGCCATAACTAAGTAAAGGTCTTGCGCTAAGACGGCTTGTAAAATTAAACGCCCTAAACCAGGCCAGTTGAAGAAGAATTCAGCTATGAAAGCACCGCTTAATAAACTTGCTAACTCAAATCCTAGTAGGGTAATGAGGGGGTTAATGGCATTGCGTAGGGCGTGGACATAGATGACGCGGTTTTCTGGTAGTCCTTTGGCGCGCGCTGTCTGAATGTAGTCCTGACGCAATACATCTAATAATTCGCCGCGAGTAATGCGCTGCAAGCCAGCAAAGCTAGTGATACTCAAAGCTATGGTTGGTAGAATCATGTGCCAGCCAACATCCAAAATTTTTCCTAAAGGAGTCAAATCGGCATGGTTGATACTAGTCATGTCGCCGACGGGAAACAGAGGTGAAGTGTTTTGCGCCAAGATTAGCAGTAAGAGGGCGGTGATGAAGCTAGGAAAACCTTGTCCGGTGTAGCTGATGATTTGCAAGATGCGGTCAATTGACTGATTTTGTTTGACAGCAGCGATGATACCCAAGGGGATTGCGATCGCCCAAGTGACAAATAGAGAAGCGATCGCAAGTAGCAGGGTAGCTGCAATCCTTTCCCATAATAAAGAAGAAACAGATCGTTGATAAACGAAACTTGTGCCAAAATCCCCTTGACTTACAATTCGCCACAGCCAAAGAAAATATTGTTCTACCCAAGACTTATCCAGCCCAAACTGTCGCCTCAGTTCTTCAATTCGTTCGGGCGAAATTTTTGGATTTTGTCTGAGTGTATCCAAATAATCCCCTGGAGCCAATTGAATGATGAAAAACGACAGCGCTGATGCCAACAACAATGTTAACAGCGCTTGTAATAGTCGCTTCACCACATAAATCAACGTCTCGTTGGCGACTAACTCAGTCAGCCACTCCCTACCTGTTGCCAAAGAAACCCGACTAGAAGCCATAATAATTCGTCCTTTGTCCTTTGTCCCTTGTCCTTTGTCCGATGTACAGGTTTAAATGTTTTAACGTTCCAACCTTCTAACTTTCCAATCTAATAACAAATGACGCAGGGCTTTGGCCGCACCCGTTGGGTATGACGAATGACTCCTAATATTCAACTAGGGTGACAATTGGCACTTCTGGGGGCAGGTTTTTACGCCCTTGTAAATCCTGTAGCTCGATAATAAAACCAAAACCTACCAACTCACAGCCAATCCGCTGCACCAATGAAGCTGTTGCACTGGCTGTTCCGCCGCTGGCGATTAAATCATCCACAATCAAGACTTTACTTTTTGGCTGTAAGGCATCTTGATGCACCTCTAGCCGATCCATACCGTACTCCAGTTCATACTCTACTGAGTGAACCAAGGAAGGCAATTTGCCAGGTTTACGCACAGGAATAAACCCAACTCCTAACTTGTAAGCCAAAGGTGCGCCGATGATGAAGCCGCGCGACTCTATTCCCACGATATATTCGGCATTTAACCCAGCAGTATTCAACTTTTCGGCTAGGGTATCAATGGTGTAGCGCAGTCCAACTGGGTCACGCAAGAGTGTGGTAATGTCCCGAAATAAAATTCCAGGTTTAGGAAAATCAGGAATAGCGCGAATTAAGGACTTCAAATCCATGATGTGAACAATAGTAACGGTGTCTAGATGGCAACTAATCGAGCAGCGCAAAGTAAAGAGGCTCTGAAAAATCGTACACTAGAAAGTTCGATTGTTTTGAATCATTACACTCAATTAGTAAAATTGATTAAGGATTATTAAATAAGTTGCAACAAATATTTAATTTGTGAAAAACTTCTACAGGGTGGTTGACTATTAATAATCAACACGCACTTCCAAGGGGTTAGTATAGCCAAGATGTGTAGGGGCAAATTGAACGAACAGCGTCTTGGCTCGGCACTCACCTTAACAATATTTGCAAAATATAACTTTAATCAGCAGATAATTAATCGGTATAGACAAATTGAGTGATGAGCTTCAAGGATTGCGGGTAATCTAACCAGTAGTAACTAGTAGAGCCATAAATTCTACATCTATGCTAGATGTAGACATTTAGCCTTCTAGTTTGCCAATCTAGTGAAGGCTCTTAAAAGCCGAAGTCCTCGTCATCCGCCTAGCTTGTAAAGATGAATGCCTCTGTGAGCGTAATACCGTTAGACAGTTCAGCCGTTGGTTTGCAACCAGTAATTCTCGACAGTTTACCTAATCCGCCTGTTGAAGAACGCGATTGTCCGCGCCGAGCTAGGTTACAAATTGACCTGATTTTACTAGCAATCGAAGCCCTGGAACTTGGAGGTTCTGAATCAATTTTGGCGGCAATGCAGGAACTGGAACTTGGGGAAATTATTAAGAACCGCGTGAATTTGTGGCGGCTGCGCACTACCAATCCGCTACGGCGATCGCATTCCCGTCGTCCGCTAGCCCTTGTGGAAGCAAAAGCACTAGTAGCGATCGCCAGTTTTTTAGCACGGCGGTTAACAGTGCGGATTAGGCAGTTACTACTGACTTATCAACAAATGAATGAAAAGCAAATTCCCCTAGAACAAAATTTAGCACTGTCTAATTACCTGGAGCGCTTCCGATCGCATTTCAAGAGTCGAATGAATCCGCGCCGTTCTGGTGTGTTAGCATACAATTCGCCTGAAAAGTTGGACGAGCTAGCTTTGAGTCTGTTGGCGCAATTATTATTTTGTACGGGAACGGCAGGAATGCAGCGGTTCTGGATTAGTTTATTCGACGGTGAAGTAGAATGACGATCCAACGTAAGTACCAGCTGCCAAATTGTACCCTGCTCTTAGAGGGTTTGAGTGAAAACATAAATGCCTCTCAATCACCAGAAGTGCGTCCCGTGATGTCGCTTTTGGTCAGTGCTGAGTGCAAGTTAGCAAATTCTAAGCAAATCTTGAGTGGTGGACGAGACTTTTTTGAAAGTTTGGTGAGGGTAGTGAGTGGCTATGCTCAAGAATTTTTGAGCGGGGTTCCTCACGCAGAAGCACACAACAAAGAATCGGGATTGGTACAGTTACAGAAAATTGATGCCAATCGACATCGATTAATCGTACAGCCGGAAAAACTAGAGTCAGAACATGGTGGTGCTAACGTCACACCAGTTGCGACCCAAATCGATCTGACGACAGTGCAGCTATTCGATTTAGTGGAGGCGGTGGATCAATTTTTTGCAGACAGCCGAACTTTACCAGATTTGTCACTCGAACTAAGTCCGGTTTCCAAGCGCTTTACTCGTTCTGGACAACAATTGGTACAACAAGCAGTACCAGCTACAGTGGGAGCATCAAGTTTAGCCTTAGCCGCGATCGCTTTTTTCCTAGTACCAGTTCCCGAAGTACGTCCGCCTCAACCGCAGCCGCAATCTAGATCCGCTCAGTCAACGAGTTTGGCTACTGCACCAGCAATTACCGATCCACCCCAGTTGGTAGCTTTAAATCAAAAACTTTACGATCAACTAAAACCAGCTTGGAAACCACAGCCTGGGGTGAAAGATTTAATTTACCGTGTGGGTGTGGCGGCTGATGGAAAAATCAAGGGTTATGTTGCTATTAACGATGCTGCAAACACTCAAGCGCAACAAACCCCATTACCTAGCTTGCTTGCCAAACCAACTACTACTAGTAAAACTACTCCAGAGCCACTAGCTCAATTTAGAGTTGTGTTTGCAAATAATGACGTGCAAGTCCAACCTTGGTCAGATAAAAAATGATGACTTTGAATAAAGATGAATTTGAATAATACATATTTTTGCAAACTGATATTACCTTTCTTGCCTTTAAGTTTAAACTTGCTTGAGTTCACGAGTTAAAGCGAAGTTTTAGTTAGTTGGGGTAAAGGGTAATTCTACAATAAAGCTTGTCCATCCAAAGCTTGCAGTTGCTTGGATGGTTCCTTGCAAGCGTTCTACTAGCTTTTTGACCAATGCCAGCCCTAAGCCAGTTCCACCATGCTTCCAAGGGTCGTTATTGGGAATGCGGTAGAATTTGTCAAAGATGCGCGATCGCTCACTTGCAGGAATTTCCACGCCTGAATTGCTCACTTGCAACCGCAGAGAGTCAATGTCAGCTTTTGCTGTCACTAGGATTCGTTCCGAAGCTGGCGTATATTTACAAGCGTTATGCAGCAGTTCAGTTAAAATCCGCTCCAAATTCGATTCGTCAGTTACTAATGTTGGCAAGTCGTTAGGAATGTCAACTTCCAGGCTTTGTTGCTGGCTGCGAGTTCGTTGAGCAAAAGACTCAACGATAGGGGAAATCCAAGTTGAAAGATCGAGCGCGCTCAAACACAAGAGTTTATCTCCCGCTTCAAGGCTTGACAAATCTAACAAGTCATTGATTAAACTAATCTCGCGATCGCACTCCTTACGTAAAATCTGCAAGTATTGAGCTACTCGGTTAGGCTCGGCATTGAGTACGCCTGCTTGCTTCAAAACGACTTCTAAGGTAGAAATCGCCATTTTGATGCTTGTCATCGGAGTCCGCAATTCGTGGGAAACCGTGCTGAGGAAGTCGTCTTTGAGTTGGTTGAGCCTTTTGAGTTCTACTGTTTCTTGCTGGGACACTCTGATTTGCTCAGCCGCCTGTTTGCGCTCGGTGATATCCATTATTACCCCCATCATCCGCACCTCGGTTGTGCCTGTTTCGTCATAAAAAAATTGACCCTTTGCCGCCAACCAACGGATACTGCGATCAGGACAAACAATGCGGAATTCGCTTTCATAGTCCACCCTTTGTTTCAGAGAACGAGTCACTGCTAAAGCAACTAGTTTCCTGTCTTCTGGGTGAATGCAACTCAAGACAGCTTCAAAAGTCCCTGCAAAACTGCCTGGAGCAAAGCCAAACAGCAGTTCATAGTTATTAGACCAAGTTATTTGGTTGGTCTGACTGTTCCAGTCCCAGATAGTCATATGGGCGGCTTCTAAGGCTAATCTCAGCCGTTCCTCACTAGAGCGTAGGGTTATCTCTGCCTGCTGGCGCTCTGTCATGTCGCGCATGATTTTCGTAAAGCCAAGTAGATTTCCTGCCTCGTCTCGTAATGGCGTGACAATGCCACTAGCCCAGAAACACGCGCCGTTTGCTCTGACGTGCCAGCGCTCATCCTCAGCCCTACCTTCAGCCAGTGCTGTCTGAAGTTCCTTTTTATCTTCACGGTTTCTGATGTCTTCCGGCGTAAAAATGCAGGAGCCATGCTGACCAATTATCTTTGCTTCTTGATAACCTAAGATGTTTTCTGCTCCAGAATTCCAACTAGTTATGTATCCATTCGAGTCCAACGTGAATATTGCATAATCCCTGACAGACTCGACTAACAAGCGAAATCGCTCCTGGCTCTCCCACAGTGCTGCTTTTGTCTGCTTGTGCCTTATCTTGTCCTGATTCCGCTTCAAGCTTGCTTGCACAACCATAGGTAGACGAGGATAATGCTTGGCTGATTTGGTGATGTAGTCGTCTAGTCCCGCCTTCATTGCTTCAACTGCAATCTCTTCATTGCCGCTATTGGTGAATATAATTACAGGGCAGTTAGGATAGCGAGATTTCAGTTCGTCAAGAACGGCTAGTCCGTCAGTCCATCGCAAGCAATAGTCAATAATTGCAATGTCAAAATTGCCTGTGTTTAAGACACAGTTGAAGTGTTGTGCTTCGATAACTTCTTCTACCTGTAAGTCTGGAAATTCACGCCTCAATTCACGGATGATTAAGGAGCGATCGTCCGGGCTGTCATCAATTAGCAGGAGGCGAAACATTTACTCTGGTTAAAAAAATCAGAATCACGACTTGCAGTTATTTTCTATTATGAACAGCGAATAATAACCTAACTCAGCATTTTGATGCTGCTCAGAACCATAAGGTATATAAACCACGCTATTTCCTCTCAAATGTATAAAATTGACCAAATTTCCTCTGCCAGTAGAGACGCAAAATTTCGGTATACAGACGCAAAATTTCGCGTCTCTACTGCAAAACTTGACGCATATAATTTCCCCACAGACGCGCGGCTTGACCGCTACTACCAGATGTAGGCGTACTGTTATCGTTTCCTAACCAAACACCAGTGACAATTTTCTGACTGGGAACGAAGCCAATAAACCACAAATCCTTGTTATCATCAGTAGTTCCAGTTTTACCAGCTTCCCCCATTCCAATAGCTGCACCGCGTCCAGTTCCACGTTCCACTACACCCCGCAGCATATTCGTCATCACATCTGCTACTTCTGGGCGCAACACCTGCCGCGAACCTCCACTTTTGTCATGAGAGTAGATCTCGCGGCAGGTTTTAAGATTATTGCGATCGCTGCAATCACTACTATCCAATATCCGGCTGATTAAATGAGGACGGTTCCATACTCCATTATTAGCGATAGCTCCATAGGCACCCGTCATTTCTAGTACATTGGCTTCACTTTGCCCCAACACCAAACCAGGAACCGGATTAAGTGGCGATTGTATTCCCAGCCGCCTCGCCATCTGCATGACATTATCCAGCCCCACATCTTGAGCTACCCGCAGAGCGATCGGATTTTCAGACAGTGCTAAACCAGTTGCCATATCAACACTACCACTAGCGCGTTCGCAGCCGCGATATGCCTGACCTTGCCAACGCACAGGTTCGCAGGAATAAACTTTTCCTGGTGAAATACCGCCTTCAATTGCGGCAGTGTAAGTAAATAGTTTAAAAGTAGAACCTGGTTGACGCTGTGCTTGAGTAGCACGGTTGAACTGACTGTTTCTGAAGTCTATCCCACCTGTTAAAGCAATAACTCCTCCATTACTAGCATCAAGGGTGACAACTGCGCCTTGGGAAAAGCGATTAGTTCTACCAGCTGTGCTGACAGAGTTTTGCAAAGCTGCTTCTGCTTTAGCTTGTATTTTTGGATCTAGTTGAGTTTCAATTACATAGTTGCCTTCTGTAGCCAATTCTTTGCCCAAGATTGCTCGGAGTTCCTGAAAGATATAGCTATAAAAGTAGGGAGCGATCGTATTGGCTTGATCTTCACAAAGCCGCTGACTTACCTGAATTTGCGATCGCCTGGCTCGGTTAGCCTCTTCTGGTTTAATCGCGCCTTGACCTAGCATTCGGCTAATTACGCGGTTGCGATATTCAATTGCTCGTTGGCTACTCTGAGGGTCACCGCAGAAATTGAAACCATTAGGAGCAGGTAAAATTCCCACCAAAGTAGCAGCTTCGGAGAGAGTTAGGTCTTTAGCTGACTTATCAAAATAATACCGGGCAGCATCTTCAAAACCGAAAGTATCTGCTCCCAGGTAAACGCGATTTAAGTAAGTCAGCAACAGAAAATTCTTACTATAAAAAGTTTCTAATTTCAGAGCCACTACTGCTTCCCGCAATTTTCGCCCTAGGCTATCTTCTGCTCCTACATAGTCTCGAAACAAACTCCGAGCAACTTGTTGTGTCACGGTACTAGCTCCTTGCTCGTACCCACCCCCGCGCGCATTGACAGTAATAGCGCGTAAAATTCCAATTGGGTCAACACCAAAGTGCCAGTAAAAGCGGCTATCTTCAGAGGCAATTATAGCTTTGGGCAAATAGGGGGAGAAATCTGATAATTGCTTCATGTCTACGTGCGCCGTACTGCGAGGCTGACGTAGGGGCGTTTGTCCATCACGGGCGAAAACAACTACAGGTCCAGATCTGGGAACGGGCAAGGGTACGACTGAGAATTTTGTCCACGCCGCGCCAATGCTTACTGCTAACAGTGCTGTTGCGCCACCAATGCCGTAAGCTGTCAATGCTAAGGCTTTGACATACCAAGGAGGCGGATCGTTATATTTCAGGCGAACCGCAGCTGTTAGTTCTGGCGGCCCCAGAGTCAATGTATCACCGTGAGCTAGTTCTAGGGTATTGACGCGACGCTTTCCCAAATAGATGCCATTGGTTGAGCTTTCATCTTTGATGATGAAGGGCGATCGCCTACGGCTGCTATCCCGCGACAGTGACAAGTGAATTTGACTCACAACTGGGTTACGGACGACAATATCGCAGGATTTAGAACTACGACCGATTAAATAGCGATCGCCCAGCAAGGGATATACCTGAGCTTTATCTGCACCTGCATCCTGTACCCACAGTTCCGGCACTTTTGCATTTGGCTTGAGTGCCAGCCCTGTAATATTTACCTTAGCTTGAATTGTTTTTACGACCTGGGTTACTTGACCCAGCAAAGTTTGTGGTTTTCGCGGCGGCTGGGGAGAACTCATCGTCTATTCAAGCACCAGTGTTGCAAAAGGAATCGAGCAAACAAAATTTTTTCAAGCTCCAGTACTTTGCTCTGGAACCATTTTAATCGCAAGGTTAAGAAAGATCCTGTTTGTTTCAATTGAGTGTTCGTTACTATTCAAACATAAGCTTTGCTTGCCCGCTCAATATTAAGGCGAGCAGAGTTCTTACCATAACTTTTTTTAACATATATCTTATGGTAGATTTCTAAAAGCCCTACTTTTGATTTAATGGGCGGATATATTTTGATCGAGGTGTGAGTGGGATGAGAACAAAATATTTAACACTGTTAGGAGCAGCATTTGCGCTGGTATTAACTAGCAAAGCTGTTGTTGCTCAAGAACAACCTAAAGATGGGGCTAAACCAGCCTCAGAAATAGAGCTTTCCGAAGAAGGCAAGAAAATTTTATGCGAGAAATTTCCTCAAAATTCTCGCTGTCCAGGTGGCCAGTCTTTAACGGGCGGAACTACCCCTGAAGCCGCGCCAGCTGATGGTAGCAGCCCCAGTGGCGCTGAGACATCTCCGACATCTCCGACAGAACAAGATAGCTCGACCACCACTCCAGGTCCCAACAGCACTGACGAAACTAGTCCAGCTACTGGCACCGAAACCACCCCAGCACCTGATACCGAAGCTACCCCGTCTCCAGCACCTGGTAGCGAAGCCGTGCCAGTTCCTGGAGGCATGAGTCCGGATGGTAGCATGAGTCCGGATGGTAGTAGTCCTGGTGGCATGAGTCCTGGTAGCATGAGTCCGGATGGTAGTACTCCTGGTGGCGTGAGTCCTGGCGGCATGAGTCCGGATGGTAGTACTCCTGGTAGTATGAGTCCTGGTAGCACACCTGGTAGTATGAGTCCAGATGGTAGTACTCCTGGTAGCATGAGTCCTGATAGTACGAGTCCTGGTAGCATGAGTCCTGGTAGCACGCCTGGTAGCATGAGTCCTGGTGGTATGAGTCCAACGCCTACTAGCCCCTCTGGTGGCAGCACGGGCCAATAAATTAAAGTATTTAACTCTCTGCTACAGTTCTGAAAGATAATCCCTTTTGTTTCCCCCGCTAAGGCTGCTAAGCTACAGTGGGGGATTTTTCATTGTATAGGTCATCGAACGTGATCGCTCTTAGCTGCGTTTGGGAAGCTAGCAATTAACAAGCAGATAATGCCCAAGTTAATAAATACATCTGCGAAATTAAAGACGGGAAAATGAATTAGCCGAAAGTCTAAAAAATCAACTACCCTGCCAGCAAAAAAGCGATCAATCCCATTACCTAGCGCTCCGCCAAGAATGAAACCATAGCCTAACTGTTCCAAAGTCTTCATCGCTGGGCCAAACCATGCCCACGCCATCAGTAATAAACTCACTAACAAAGATAGCCAGCGTAACCACTCCACCTTACCAGTGAACAAACTAAAAGCTGCACCAGTATTAGTGACATAAGTAAGGTGAAATACCTCAGACCATATAGGGCGCGTGTCACCTAAACCAAGGTTTTGCACCACCCAGTATTTAGTTAATTGGTCTAAAACAAAACTGATGAGCGCAGCAATCCAAAATCGACGATTTTTCAAACGCATAACATATTTAATAAAACAATAACAGCCTTAAGCCATAGGCTAAGACAGTCACGGCACAGACTATCGCTAGCTGTTCAGGTAAAGGATAAAAGGAGTATTGAAGGGCAGTTTGTAGAAAAGGTAATGCCTGTGGGCTAGTCCAGTGGAAAATATGACTCAGTATCAGATACCCTAAACCAAAAACGTGGATAGTCAGCAAACCGCAAACACAACTAAAGGCAAGATACTCTAATTTACGCGGCACTTGAAATCCTAAGAAGCCGCAAACCCAAGCACCAGGAACAAAGCCTAACAAATAACCAAATTGTGGCTGCTGAAAATAGCCGATACCACCACCTTGAGAAAACACAGGCAACGATGTTAATCCGAGAATCAGATACGCTATTTGAGATAGCGCTCCAGCATTCTTACCTCCCACACAACCTACCAGCAATACGGCACCAATTTGATAGGTAACACCAAGAGGTATAGTCTGAATTCCCCGATCGCTCCAATTTGTTGGCACACTGGTGACAGATGCTTCCAGAAAAGTGCCAGCAATGGTTAGGATTAAGCCAATCAGAGACCATAATAATTGATTGGGAGCAGCCACCGTTCAAATAGTTCTGAGTTTTGAAATTTGAGTTTGCCGAGAGGGTTTTTCAAAGTTGTTCGTTTGAAGCACGGATGTTGATTAAACCCGCTTATACGTGTATGTGTTGGTGTTTCAAAGTTATTTATCGATAGTGTAAACCACGAATTTTGATTTTAAAGATATAACTAATATTTGCGGTAAAAATTTTTTCATTCGTTGTTGCCATAATCACACATCTGTGTATCTTGACTTTTCAGCAACTAGCTCAAAACTCTTTTAGCCCTTGGAATATACCCCCAGTTCTCCTCAAAAGCGGGAAAATTAAAAGTTTCTCGTCACCATTTTGAGGTGGAATATAGGGGGATAAGCTATTAGTCATCTAATTTACCTGTTAGGGATTGCTGTGGGCAGCAGGGTAAGAAAAACAAATATGCCTGCGTTTGCCAGATTATGCACTGCCAGATGTGCAATAGCTTATCAACGATTCAGTAGCTTTGAGATAGATTCTTAGCAGCTAACTAACAGCTGATTAAAGGCTATTTTAGAGTTACACTGAAGCTGAATACTGGAAGCGTGTGATGGAATTTTACCATTACAGCAGTTTTTGCGGCGAAATTTAACTAGCAATCGTGAGATTTTGTGTTTTCAACGTATTTATTGTTTGATATATTAGTAGACTTTAACTAGAATTAACCTTTTCTTTACATTAATTTTGTATCCTTCGGGCAAGACGACAAATATGGCATTGAACCGAAGCGATCGCCACTAATGTAATTAGCTTGGGTTTTGTAGTAATTGAAAATTATACAAAAAACGCAGATTAATCATGAGTTCACCTGCCATAGAGACAAAATTTGTTGTTAAACCGCGTTCAAGCTGGGAAAAAGCAGTAGATAAGGGATTTATTTGGCTGACTAGGATATTTGCACTGGCTGTTGCTGGCATTTTGCTCTGGATTGCCATTGAGGTAGCAACTGAGGCTTCCCCTGCGATCGCGCAATTTGGCGGCCAGTTCTTGGTTAATACTGCCTGGGATCCAGTTAATCAGCAGTATGGCGCTTTGCCAATGATTTATGGAACGGTGGTATCTTCAGCGATCGCTCTAGCGATCGCAGTACCAGTAGGATTGGGGGTAGCAATTTTCTTAAGCGAAGACTATCTACCATCCAGAATACAGATAGTATTTGTCTTTCTAATCGAACTGTTGGCAGCAATTCCCAGTGTTGTTTATGGCTTGTGGGGAATTTTCGTTTTGGGTCCAGTGCTAGCGCAGCTAACTCAACCAATTCATGCTTACTTCGGCTGGCTACCGCTTTTTAGCACTCCTCCTGCTAACCGTTCAATGCTGATAGCAGGTGTGATTCTGGCAATTATGGTTCTGCCAACAGTCACGGCAATTTCCCGTGATGCCTTAATTTCTGTACCTTCCAATTTACGACAAGCAGCTGTGGGATTGGGTGCGACTCGTTGGGAAGCAATTCTTAAAATAATAGTACCAGCAGCCTTTTCTGGAATTGTCGGTGCAGTGATGCTGGCTCTTGGTCGCGCTATTGGTGAAACAATGGCAGTGACAATGGTAATTGGCAATTCTAACAACATCAATCCTTCGCTTTTAGCACCAGGAAATACGATTCCATCTTTGCTGGCAAATCAGTTTGCGGAAGCAAGTGGTTTGCAAGTAGCAGCTTTAATGTATGCAGCATTAGTTCTGTTTGCGATCACGCTGCTAGTAAATATCCTGGCACAGTTTCTCGTATACAGAATGCAGAAAATTTAAACAAGTATGAAGTAGAGACGTAGCACTGCTACGTCTGTATGAAGTGTGAAGTATGTAGAGACGCGATATATCGCGTCTGGAAGGAGAAAGTGTGTAAGCGATGCTAAGTGCTTCGCAGTGTGAAATATGAAGTATGAAGTGTGAAATCAAGCATTCGGGCATTCAAAACCTCTAACCTCTGACCTCTAACCCCTAACCTCTGACCTGTCACCTCTTCAGCCTTATTCTGACTCCTAATATTTACATATGGCAACTCCTGCTCAAAATCCAAATCCTGCTACACCAGCAAGTAATCTGAAGCGATCGCCAACCTCACGTCGAAATGTGTTTGGCACAGTCATGAACGCGCTGGTGTTTGTTTGTGTTGGCCTTGCCTTGCTGCCATTACTAGCAGTGCTATTTTATGTCACAGTTCAAGGTATTAGCCGTCTCAACACCAGCGCGTTTACCGAGTTACCACCACCTCCCTTAGTGCCTGGTGGGGGCTTTGGTAATGCCATTCTTGGCACTATGATTATGGTAGGAATTGGATCGCTGATTAGTATTCCGTTTGGAATTATGGCAGCGATTTATTTAACTGAGTTTAGTTCCGGAAAAATTGCCCAGTGGACTCGCTTCGCCACTAACGTGCTGAGTGGTGTTCCTTCGATCATTGTGGGTGTGTTTGCCTATGGCGTAATCGTATTGACAACCAGAACTTATTCTGCTTGGGCAGGAGGTTTTGCCCTGGCAATTCTGATGTTACCGATTATTGTCCGCACTACTGACGAAGCGCTGCAACTAGTGCCAAATGAATTACGACAGGCAGCAGTGGGGCTGGGTGCAACTGATTTCCAATCTGTGTCCAAGGTTATACTGCCAGCAGCACTACCAGCAATTATTACAGGTATAACTTTGGCGATCGCTCGTGCGGCGGGGGAAACTGCACCGTTACTATTTACAGCTTTGTTCACACAGTTCTGGACTAGATGGAATAACCGTTTAATGGAGCCGACTGCTTCTCTAGCAGTCTTAGTTTACAACTTTGCCACAGTGCCGTTTAAAAATCAGCAACAGCTTGCTTGGGCAGCTTCGTTTATCCTCGTTTTTCTGGTGCTGATTACCAGTATGATTGCTCGGTTAGCAACATCTCGACGAGTTTATTAACTATTTACATTTGACGATGGAGGTGAGAGACGAAGCAATTACATAAATTCAAGTTAAATTGTGTGTACGAGGTTACAATAGGTTGAGGGAAGCGCTTAATAAGTAAAATAAAACATCTACCATTTGATAGAAATTAGATTATTAAGAAACAAAAAGATAGCAATAACTCTGGAGTGGATTGCTATTTGTAATCAAGATCGAAGTTCGTGCGATTAATTCGATTAAATACTTAGTTTGTTGTAGTTACACAAGAGAAACACTAAGCCCCGATTCATTGTTGTCAAAACCTTAACCCAACTTATATATGCGTTCTGAAACTCGCGCCGCTCAACAAACAGCAACTGTTTTCCATACAGAAAACCTGAATGTCTACTACGGTAACTTCCTAGCTCTGAAGAATATCAACATCGATATTCCAAAAAACAAAATTACAGCCTTTATTGGCCCTTCTGGGTGTGGAAAGAGTACGTTGCTGCGGTGCTACAATCGGCTGAACGATCTAATCAAGAGCTTTCGCGCAGAAGGAAAGGTGCATTACTACGATCAAGATCTCTACGCCGCTGATATAGATCCGGTGGAAGTGCGGCGGCGAATTGGAATGGTGTTCCAAAGACCAAATCCATTCCCGAAATCAATTTATGACAATGTTGCCTTTGGCCCAAAGATTAATGGTTACAAGGGCGATATGGATGAATTGGTTGAGCGATCGCTCAAACAAGCGGCGCTGTGGGATGAAGTGAAAGATAAACTCAGGGAAAGTGGTCTTTCCCTATCAGGGGGACAACAACAGCGCTTATGTATTGCCCGTGCGATCGCTACGCAGCCAGAAGTAATTTTAATGGACGAACCATGTTCAGCCCTCGACCCCATTTCTACCTTGCGGGTTGAAGACTTGCTCAACGAACTCAAAGAGCAATACACGATCATCATCGTTACCCACAATATGCAGCAAGCTTCACGGGTATCTGATATGACGGCATTTTTCAACGTCGAACCCACAGAAAAAGGTGGTAGGATGGGTTACTTGGTAGAGTATGACCGAACTGAGATGATTTTCCAAAGCCCGCAGCAACAAGCCACTCAAGAGTATGTCAGCGGTCGTTTCGGCTAAACATTAGGGCTTTTGGCAAGGGTGTGAGAATTTACTCATAAATGCACTGTTCAAGTGTATGAAGAACAATTCGCAATTCGCAATAGACGCTGACGCTACACTTCGTGAACGCAATTCGCAGTTAAACAGCCGAAAAAGCAATTCGCAATTAAGCAGGCAGTGGTTTCTATGATATTCGTTATAAGTAAAGAATTGTAAACAACGGTTTTGTAATTGCGAATTGCGAATTGTTCATGGTTTGTACCTTCTTTAATTACGAATTGCGTTCACGAAGTGTAGCGTCAGCGTCTATTGCGAATTGCAAATCGTTCTTGGTGTGTTCGCGCCCGTTTGAAAACCGCTATAACTCTTAAGACACCCTCTGTCTTCCAGACCAATGCCTGAAAAACGTAAATCTTCCCTGCTGCTGACTTTAGGAGCTGCTGGCTTACTAATCGGTGGAGGAGTTGCTGCTTACTGGCTGCTCCAACGTAATGGTCAGTTTGAAGAACTGCCAGTGGGAGCTAATATGATCCCACAAGAGGCAATAGTTGCTGTATCTGTTTCTACTGATGCGGAACAATGGCAGCAACTGCGGCAATATGGAACCCAACAAACTCAAGCCGAGCTAGAAAAGAATTTAACTGGATTACGCGATCGCTTCCTCACTGCCAACGGTTACAACTACCAGCAAGACATTCAGCCTTGGGTAGGCAAAGAAGTAACTATTGCTTTACTACCACCCGAACTGATACCAGCAAAAAATTCTCAGCCGAACCCTCAAGCGAATGCTGGTGGGCAACAATCTCTAGTAATGGTGCTACCAATTGCCAATCCAGCAGCGGCTAAGCAATTATTAGAACAACCGAAGCCGTTGAAACAAGGTAAATGGATTGAGCGTAACTATAAGGGTTTGGAAATTAGAGAAACTCAAGGTTCGCCCACACAAAATTACTCAGCCGCCCTTGTAGATCGAAATTTCTTGCTCGTGACGGATAATCCCAAAGCGATCAACAAAGCGATCGATACATACAAAGGTGAAGCAACTTCCCTATTGCAAACTCCTGGTTATACCAACGCGATCAATCAAATCGCCGCTCCTCAAAGCTTTGCTCAAGTATATGTTAATGTCCCCGCAGCTGCTAGAGTCGCCGCAGCCAATCCCACGCGATCTTTTTCTCCTCAAGGTTTGGCTCAACTTCAGAATAACCAAGGTTTGGCAACTACAGTCAATTTAGAGTCAGAGGGAATGCGGATGAAGAGTATTTCCTGGCTCAAGCCAAATAGCGATCGCGTCTATGCAGTGGAAAATCAAGCTGGTAGTATGCAGAGTCGCCTACCAGGAGAGACATTAATGATGCTATCAGGGGGAAATTTGCAGCGGTTATGGCGGGACTATGTTCAGGATGCCCAATCTAATCCCCTAGCACCGCTTAAACCCCAAGATTTACGAGCGGGTGTTAAGTCTATTACTGGGCTAGATCTAGATCGAGATTTGCTCAGTTGGATGAGCGGTGAATTTGCTTTATCTGTAGTTCCATCTGCCCCAAAACCAGGTGATACTGGAGATTTTGCCCTTTCGTTGGTATTGATGGTTAAAGCCAACAATCGCACTGAAGCTGAAGAATCTTTTGGGCTGCTAGATCGAGTCATGCGTAGCCGCTATCAATTCCAGATTCAACAGACAAAAGTGAAAGATCGAGAAGTCGTGGGCTGGATTGCTCCTTATGGAACGGTGACAGCTACTCATGGTTGGTTAGATGGAAATGTTGCTTTCTTAGCACTGGGCGCACCTGTAGCCGATCGCATTATTGGGCAACTAGCAACAACCCTAGCTAGTACAGCGCAATTCCAAAACACTGTACCGTCAGAACTCAATCCTACTAGTGGTCAGTTCTTCCTAAATGTGGAACCAGCAGTTAAAGCTTTACCCCTGCCCCAATTTTTCTCTGGCCAACAACTTTTGTTTGATGCTACGCGCTCAATTGGTGTGACATCTGCTATCAGCGACGAGCGCAGCATCCGCTACGATATTTTTCTCGCCCTGAAAAAAGCAGGAAGTAGAAAGTAGGGATTGGATAATTCTTTGTTGCTAGGTGATCGCGCTTACAACGACAAGAGATGCATAAATTATACAAGAAATAATATTGCTGGAGTGTTTACTTCAGGAAAAGTTAATAAATGTAAATAATAATTACAGTATTTTTATCAAATTGTGTCAGATGCAGCTCGAAACCACCTTTTGGTAAGCAATTTCTGATACAAAACTCTTATGCCACAAATTGTCTAAGCTTCTGTAGTCCTAGCTTTTACTCGTAAAAGCAAACTTCACAATCTTTTACAGATAGGGATCTAGGAAAGCAAAAGCTCTAAAGTCGTGCAAGAATACCTTGCCGAGAGAAGGCAGATTAGGACGGTGGCAGAGTTTATATCTGTTGTCCTACGATTAACGATCGCCCTTAGATCCCCTTGAAGAGAACACGCATCAAAGGAGCCTTAACCGAATGTTCACCCACGTCAAGTCCACCATTCGACATATTGCGCCTGATAACCTGGGGGGGCGGTCTTTACTCAAAGTGGTCTATGTCGTGCTAGAGTCCCAATACCAGAGTGCGCTGTCGCAAGCAGTGCGACAGATTAACGCTAACAGCCCAGCGCTCTGCATTGAAATCAGCGGCTACTTGATTGAAGAACTCCGCGATCCAGAAAACTACGAGGAGTTCAAGCGCGAGATCCAAAATGCCAATATTTTCATCGCCTCACTGATTTTCATTGAAGACTTGGCAGATAAGGTAGTAGCAGCTGTAGAACCCCATCGCGATCACCTGGATGTAGCTGTCGTATTCCCCTCGATGCCTCAAGTGATGCGCCTAAACAAAATGGGTAGCTTCTCAATGGCACAGTTAGGGCAATCTAAGAGTGCGATCGCCCAATTCATGCGCAAGCGCAAAGAAAAATCCGGTGCTGGGTTCCAAGATGGGATGCTGAAGCTGTTGCAAACGCTACCCAAAGTGCTGAAGTACCTGCCAATGGACAAAGCCCAGGATGCGCGGAACTTTATGCTCAGCTTTCAGTATTGGCTGGGAGGTTCTCCAGAAAACCTGGAAAACTTCCTGCTGATGCTAGCGGATAAATATGTATTTAAAGGTGTAGAGAAGCGAAATTTCGCGTCTCTAAAATACCAGGAACCCGTTGTTTATCCAGACATGGGTATTTGGCATCCTTTGTCAATTACCATGTTTGAGGATGTTAAAGAATATCTTAACTGGTACAACAGCCGCAAGGATATCTCCAACGATCTGAAAGATCCCTTAGCTCCTTGTGTTGGACTGGTGCTGCAACGCACTCACCTAGTTACAGGTGATGATGCCCATTACGTAGCAATGGTGCAAGAACTCGAAGCAATGGGCGCACGGGTGCTTCCCGTCTTTGCAGGCGGTTTGGACTTTTCTAAACCTGTGGATGCTTATTTTTACGATCCGGTGAGTAAAAACTCGATCGTCGATACAGTTATTTCCCTAACTGGTTTTGCCCTGGTGGGTGGCCCGGCGCGACAAGATCATCCCAAGGCGATTGAGGCGTTGAAGCGGTTGAACCGCCCCTATATGGTTGCCCTGCCCTTGGTGTTCCAGACAACGGAAGAATGGCAAGATAGCGATCTGGGCTTGCACCCAATTCAAGTGGCTTTGCAAATCGCTATTCCCGAATTGGACGGGGCGATCGAACCGATTATTCTATCAGGTAGGGATGGAACAACAGGAAAAGCGATCGCCCTGCAAGATCGAATTGAAGCAGTAGCACAACGCGCCCTCAAATGGGCTAACTTACGCCGCAAGCCGAAGTTGCAAAAGAAAGTAGCGATCACCGTTTTCAGCTTCCCACCAGATAAGGGAAATGTGGGAACAGCTGCTTACCTAGATGTGTTTGGTTCGATTTACGAGGTGTTGAAAGCCCTCAAAAATAATGGGTATGACTTACCGGAATTGCCAGAAAATGCCCCAGCCTTGATGCAAGAAGTCATCCACGATGCGCAAGCACAATACAGCAGTCCCGAACTCAACGTCGCCTACCGAATGTCAGTACCGGAGTATGAGGAACTCACACCATACTCGCAAAGATTAGAAGAAAACTGGGGCCCACCGCCTGGACATCTCAACAGCGATGGGCAAAATCTGCTGATTTATGGTAAGCATTTCGGTAATGTTTTCATCGGCGTACAGCCTACTTTTGGGTATGAAGGCGATCCGATGCGGTTACTGTTTTCGCGATCGGCAAGTCCTCATCACGGCTTTGCAGCATACTACACCTATCTAGAACAGCTTTGGAAAGCCGACGCAGTGCTGCACTTCGGTACTCACGGCTCGTTAGAATTCATGCCAGGTAAGCAAATGGGTATGTCTGGCGACTGTTACCCAGATAATCTGATTGGTATGATTCCCAATCTTTACTATTACGCAGCGAATAACCCCAGTGAAGCAACGATCGCCAAGCGGCGTAGTTATGCCGAGACAATTTCTTACCTGACTCCTCCAGCGGAAAATGCTGGATTATACAAGGGTTTGAAAGAACTTAGCGAATTGATTGCTTCTTATCAAACTCTCAAAGATACTGGACGCGGTATCCCTATTGTCAACACCATCATGGATAAGTGCCGCATGGTGAATTTGGATAAGGATATTAACTTACCAGAGACCGATGCGAAAGATATGACTGCTCTGGAGCGGGATAATATCGTTGGCATCGTATACCGCAAGTTGATGGAGATTGAATCTCGGTTGTTGCCTTGTGGGTTGCACGTAGTTGGTAAGCCGCCAAGCGCAGAGGAAGCGATCGCTACTCTTGTCAACATTGCCAACTTGGATCGTCAAGAAGGTGTAGAGGCGTTAAACTTGACGTCTCTTCAAAGCCTACCCCGCATCATCGCGGGCAGCCTCGGACGCAACATTGACGAAATTTACCAAAACAGCGACAAAGGCGTTTTAGAAGATGTCCAATTGTTGCAAGAAATTACCCTAGCCACCCGTGCAGCAGTTAGCGCCCTTGTCAAAGAGCAAACCGACGCTGAAGGGCGAGTTTCCCGCGTTTCTCGGTTGAATTTCTTCAACATGGGTAAAAAACAGCCCTGGATTGAATCATTGCACCAAGCGGGTTATCCCAAAGTAGACCCAGAAGCAATCAAACCCCTGTTTGAGTATCTGGAATTCTGCCTCCAGCAAGTTTGCGCTGACAACGAATTAGGCGCATTACTCAAAGGATTAGAAGGCGAATATATCCTACCAGGTCCTGGTGGCGACCCCATCCGTAACCCGGATGTATTGCCCACAGGTAAGAACATTCACGCCCTCGATCCCCAATCCATCCCAACAACCGCAGCGGTACAATCGGCAAAAATCGTTGTAGACCGCCTGTTGGCGCGAAATAAAGCAGAAAACAACGGTAATTATCCAGAAACCATCGCCTGTGTTCTCTGGGGAACCGATAACATCAAAACTTACGGCGAATCCCTGGCACAAATCATGTGGATGGTAGGAGTGCGTCCGGTTCCTGATGCTTTGGGACGAGTGAACAAGCTGGAATTAATTCCTCTAGCAGAGTTGGGACGACCTAGAATTGATGTTGTAATTAACTGTTCTGGCGTGTTCCGTGACTTGTTCATTAACCAAATGAACCTGCTGGATCAAGCAGTGAAAATGGCAGCGGAGGCGGATGAACCGTTAGAAATGAACTTTGTCCGCAAACACGCATTGCAACAAGCCGAGGAAATGGGAATTAACTTGCGCCAAGCAGCAACTCGCGTGTTCTCCAATGCTTCCGGTTCCTACTCGTCAAATATCAACTTGGCAGTAGAAAACAGCACTTGGGAAAGCGAAGCTGAGTTGCAGGAAATGTACTTAACGCGGAAATCCTTCGCCTTCAGTGCCGATAATCCCGGTACGATGGAACAAACGCGGCAGATTTTTGAAAGCACGCTCAAAACTGCGGAAGTAACTTTCCAAAATTTGGATTCTTCCGAAATTAGCTTAACTGACGTTTCCCACTACTTTGATTCCGACCCTACAAAGGTAGTGTCAAGTCTGCGGGGTGATGGCAAAACACCAGCATCCTACATTGCCGACACCACAACAGCTAACGCTCAAGTCCGTACTTTATCAGAAACCGTGCGTTTGGATGCCCGTACCAAGATGTTAAATCCCAAGTGGTATGAGGGTATGCTTTCTCACGGTTATGAAGGTGTGCGGGAACTCTCCAAGCGATTGGTAAACACGATGGGTTGGAGTGCAACAGCGGGTGCAGTTGATAACTGGATTTATGAGGATACTAACGCCACGTTTATTCAGGATGAAGCGATGCGTCAGCGGTTGATGAATCTCAATCCTCATTCTTTCCGCAAGATGGTTGCAACATTGTTGGAAGTAAATGGACGCGGTTATTGGGAGACTAGCGAAAGCAATTTAGATTTGCTACGCGAGTTGTATCAAGAAGTTGAGGATCGGATTGAAGGCATAGAATAATCCTAGTAGGGCAGGTATTTAACCTGCCCTAATTCCCAATTGCAAATTTTCCTATGACTGCCATAACGCTCAACCTCAACCCTGTTATTCAGTTGACAGATGAGCAGTTTTTTCAGCTGTGTCAGGTTAACCGAGATTTAAGATTTGAACGCACCGCAACCGGAGAATTGATCGTAATGCCACCCGCAGGGGGAGAAACGGGAAACCGCAATGCTGGACTAACTGCTCAACTTTGGGTCTGGAATGAGCAAATTAAACAAGGTATAGTTTTCGATTCTTCCACTGGATTCAAACTTCCCAATAGTGCAAATCGCTCCCCAGATGCTGCTTGGGTAAAAATAGAACGCTGGAATGCACTGAGTCAGCAACAAAAAGAAAGATTTTTACCTCTTTGTCCTGATTTTGTAATTGAGTTACTCTCGCCAAGTGATACTTTGAAAGTAACTCAAGAGAAGATGAAAGAATATCGAGACAATGGCACTCGTTTAGGCTGGTTAATTAACCGCAAATCTCGGCAAGTAGAAATTTATCGTCAAGGTGAAGAAGTTGAAGCGCTGGAATCTCCTGTTAGTTTATCAGGAGAAGATATTTTGCCTGGATTTGTGCTGAATCTTGAATTAATTTGGTAAAATAACTATACTTTAACAATGCTAATCATTTATCCAGCATTTCAAAAAAATGAATTAAATTAGCTTCCTTATCTCGGACAAACAAGAACTTCAGCCCTAAGTCTTCGTATGAGTTTGGCTGTTGCCTCACTGTCAGCAACAGATAAAGTAATATGGTAAAACTTCATAATTGATAAACTATTTTGTTGCATTGGAATTGATAATGTTGGTTGAACGCTTTTTTAGCCAATATTTTAATGTAATCAAAGGTAAAAAAATGCTTCACTATGAAATAATTCTCTAGTGGAGCGAAAAAGATTGAGTATTTATTGCTGAAGTACCAGAATTACCAGGTTGTGCTGCTGATGGCGAAATTTACCAAGAAGCATTACACAATATAAAAATTATTATGCAGGAGTGGATTGAAACTGCTAAGGAATTAGAGCGTTCTATTCCTGAACCAAGACAGCGTTTGATGTCTGCTTAAGTGATAAATACTGTAGTATGATCGCTCCCCCTCTTCCCAACAATGCGATAACTACGCTCACGCTTCGCTAACCACACTTGTTAAATTTGTAGTCAGATGAGTACTTCGATCAAATCATGACTCAAACCCTAACCCCAGCTACACCTGTTGAAGGTTCCCGCCTTGTTTTACATCACATTAGTTGGGAGATGTATGAGAAGTTGCTGGAGATATTCGCCCTCCATCCCAAGCTTCGCATCACTTACTACAAGGGAACTTTAGAATTGATGACACCCCTATCAGACCATGAAAGATATAGCTGGACACTCGGACGATTGTTGGTAGTACTTTCTGAGGAACTAGGTTTAGAAATTTTAGGGTTGAAATCTACAACTTGGCGTTCAAAACCCAAAGCTGTCGGTAAAGAAGCTGATGAGTGTTTCTATATTCAAAACGAAGCTTTGATGCGCGGTAAATTAAAAATTGATTTGAAGAACGATCCACCGCCCGATTTAGCAATTGAAATTGACATGGCTAATTCATCAATCGATAAAATGGCAGTTTATGCTGAACTTAGAGTACCAGAAGTTTGGCGATTTAAAGATGGCAAAATAATAATTAATATTCTCACTGATACAGGTTATGTAGATTCTGAAGCTAGTCTTGCTTTTGGGTCATTTCCAGTCAAAGAATTAGCACGATTTATACAGCTAGACTCCCAAAAGGGTGAGAATGCTAGAATGCGAGAATTTAGAGAATGGGTGCGATCGCAACTTCTCAAAGCGCAATAAAAATAGCGATCGCTTTATGGCAAAAAATTTCTCAAAAATTGAATGTAGCAAGCACCAGACAACTTACAATCGCGGCAAGGAATTCAAGCACCCTCATCACGAATTCTGAAAGTAATTGTCCTTAACAAATCTCCTTCTGTGTATTCAATCGTGAAACGTCCCTTGTAAATATCTGTTCCTTCTGGTAAAACAACACTATCGCTTCCGGCGATCGCGCAACTGGGTAAACAATTCTTTTGATTTGCCTGAAAAGGTATATTTTGCGCAGATTGGGGCGGTGGTGATTGATTGACTGACGCAGTTAAATCTTGTGCAGATTGAGGCGGTGGCGATTGATTGACTGACGCAGTTGAATTTTCTCCTGGTTGTGACGGTGGTGATACCTGCTGATTTTCTTGGGGCGATGAATTCTGTGGAACTTGAGGCGGTGGCGAGATAGAACAATTATCTGCCTGGAATACAACGCGAGTAGTTGGAGCATCTAGCCACTTATCAAATCGGACACTAGGCAAAGGGACTGGAGAAACAGCACCCAAAGCGCTGTTGACAAGTCCGGTAAAGTTCCGGTTACTACGTATTGTATGTATGGGTTTGACAGTGTTTCCATCGATCTCAATCCGCAACCATTCATTATCCGAACCAGGGTTTTTAAGCCTCATTTTGATAACTTTACGAGTCTTATTAGCTAGGAGTTTAGAATTGTTTTTGGTCTTCAAAGGAGATGTGTAACTAGCACAGTCAGAACTTAGTAGATGCTTCTGACATAAATTATTCAAATCAACTGTTCGTGCATGAATTTTCTGGATAACTATGCTGTTGACTATTACGGATGCCGTCGTTAGCAGTAATAGCTTACTTAGTTTTTGAGCAATAACAATCATTATGAAAAACTACCCAACATTTAATTAATCCGCAGCCACGATAACAAATGTTTGGGTAGTTTTACGAAAATCAGGTATATCTGGCTTATTGAGAGCGAAGCTTAGACGCTAATAGCTGGTGTGAAGTTCAGCGCCTACAATCCTATTTTTCAGCCTGGTGATATTCCTGACAAGATTGGTAACAATTATCCGGCTCATACAGATGACACTTATCTGTAATCTGCTTCATTAAAGACCAAGAAAACTGAGATTCTGGATAGAGATAATTACCCCAATTTTCTTGCAAGCTGCGATAAGCTAGCCGCAAATTGTAGGAAGGAATGGCAGTAGAAATATGATGCGGAACGTGAACGCTAATATCGTGGCAGAGAAACTCTACCCAACGCGGATAATTGCAGTGAACTGTTCCCGATAGCTGCGCAGTAGCTGCGTCCCACTCCTCAACGTTGTGAAAAGGGATATCAGATGCTGTATGGTGAACCAGCGTAAATGTACTCATCCAGAAATGGTATACCAGCCAAGGTAAGAGCCAAAATTTGACAAATCCCCAAATTCCAGTTGTGGCAATTAGAAGCGGGAAGGCTATGCAGGCAAAAATGATGACTACACTTACAGATAGCTTCGCTTTTTCTCGGTCTTTAGCCTGGAAATTAGACAAGTTAAAGTGCAGCCCAGCCCAGTGAATAATAGAGCCTACCCACCAAAACTTACCCCGCATCAGCTGATAACCCCACTGTCCTAATCCGTTTAAACTGTCATAGAACTCTGGTTGAAACGGTTGCCAAGCATTATCCTCTTCCAGCTTATTGGTGTGAAGGTGGTGGTGATTGTGCAAAATCCGCCAACTGTGGAAAGGGTAAATCAAGGGTGCCATAAAAATATGCCCCACCAAATCGTTCACCCAACGACGTTGAGCAAACGACCTATGACCGCAGTCATGCCCAATCACAAAAAAACCAGTCAACGCTGTCCCGGTGAAGATCCATAAAAGAGGCAATGTATACCAAGGTGCGATCGCTAAACCAATATAACCGAGGACAACCATCAAGACGTTAATTAGTACCCTCGACCAAGCCCGAAAACGATTCTTCTGAAAACATTCCTTTGGTAAAGTTTTGACAATATCTTTGAGGCGAAAATCTGAATCAGAGGAGCCATAGGCTGTTTTCTGGAGCTTTGTTGTAAGTATAGTCATGAACACCCAAACTAAATGACACTATCGCTGCCGATCTCTCCAAGGAGTAGCGATCGCGGATAAATTTTGTAATCAATCCGCTTCGGCATTATACCAATCTCAGACGGTCGCTAGTAAACCGCGATCGCACTTAACCCATAAAAACTCGTTTTATACTTTTCTCGCCTATTTTTCTTGACAAATTCGCTTGCCCATGATTGTAAGATTTCGCTCAACACCGTCGAGTTCCGCCACTGCGGGTAGATAACCCCAACGTTGAAAACCAAAAGAATTAAACAACTGTAAACTCGGCTGGTTGTGAGCAAAGATAAAGCCTAATAGTGTCTTTAGCCCCAAGGCTGGGCTATGGTGAATTGCTTGTGACAACAGTTGACGCGCCACACCACAGCGACGATAGACAGGAGCAACATAAATACTAATCTCGGCGGTTGCATGATAAGCTGGTCGTCCATAGAACGATTGAAAGCTAAGCCATCCAGCAATTGCTCGATCTACTTCCATTACCCAAATTGGGTGAGCGCTCGGTGAATGTTGGTGAAACCAAGCTTGACGACTTTCAAAAGAAACTGGCTCTAAATCGGCTGTTGCCAATCGGCTGGGAATCGAGGCGTTATATATCGCCACAATCTCCGCCAAGTCAGTTTCTACAGCATCACGAATCATCCCTGCTTCAGTCCACACCACTGGCTCCTCACTCCTGACCCTTAGCCCCTAATAATGGAGCAGCTTGCAATAAAGTTTGGGTATAAGGATGCTCTGGATTGGTAAAAATCTTCTCGGTGGCACCAATTTCAACAATTCGACCTGCATTCATCACAGCAATGCGATCGCACAAAAATCTAGCTACTCTTAGATCGTGAGTAATAAACAAATACGTAAGATCGAACTCCCGTTTTAACTCCAGCATCAACTCCAGTACCTGAGATTGTACGCTGGCATCTAGCATACTTACAGGCTCATCACAAATTAGCAGTTTGGGGCGAGTAATCAAAGCCCGCGCGATCGCTACTCGTTGCTGTTGCCCACCAGACAGATCGGATGGATAGCGATCGTAATATACATTAGTTGGTACTAGCCCCACTCGCTCCAGCATTTGAATTACCCGTTTTTTCGCCTCAGTAGAACTAGCTTGCTGGTGGATAAACAAAGGTTCAGCAATGTTTTGTCCCACAGTCATTGAGGGGTTAAGACAAGCATGAGGATCTTGAAAAACCATTTGCATTTGTTGCCTTTGCCTTTGCAAATCTTGCCGCGACAAGGAAGTTAGTTCTGTTGTTCCTTGCCATTCAATAGTCCCGGCAGTAGGACGAATCAATTGTAATATTGTCCGTGACAAAGTACTCTTGCCACAGCCCGACTCTCCTACTAATCCCAGAATTTCTCCCGGATATAGTTCTAAGTTAATGTCATCTACAGCTTTAATTGTTTGGCCTTGTGCTTTTAGCAGCCGCTCAATAAAATTACGTTCTAGCGTATAGTACTGTTTCAAATCTTTAATTCGTAGCAGCGGCTTTGAAGTATGAGGAATCACGGATGTAGGATGTAATTCTTCCAGCTTGATAGGATGATGAGATTTTCCATTTTGACTCCAGTCTTCTGAATGCTGAATGCTGAATTCTGAATGCTGAATTTTGAATTCTTCCCTGCTTCCCTGCTCTCTTCTTTCTCCATCTTTGCTGAACGCTTGAATGTGCAAAGCTGCTTGTAAGAGCGATCGCGTGTATTCGTGCTGGGGATGTTGAAAAACAGATTTGGAGTCGCCAACTTCAACCAATTTTCCGGCATACATCACGCCAATGCGATCGCAGTATTCCCCCACCAACGCCAAATCGTGAGAAATCAACAGCAGTGCCATTTGTCGTTCTTGGCACAGTCGCGTCAGTTCCTTTAATATCTGAGCGGCAACTGTTACATCTAAACTAGTAGTAGGTTCATCCGCCACAATCAGCTTGGGATTCAGTAAAAGAGCAAGAGCGATCGCCACCCGTTGCCGCATCCCGCCGCTGAATTCATGTGGATACTGCTTCCAGCGACTAGCAGGAATTTTCACCGCTTCTAGAGTAGCGATCGCTTTTTCCTTAGCTTGCTGTTGCGATAACTGCGGTTGATGCGCTTTCAGTGTTTCGATACAGTGTTTGCCAATTGTCATCAAAGGATCGAGGCGTGTCATCGGATCTTGAAACACCAATGCCACCGCTTCCCC
>DATNQH010000263.1:0-21557 GCA_036704105.1 Leptolyngbyaceae cyanobacterium
GGTGTAGCTAGAACTGGCCCTGGTACAGATTATTCTCGCCTCACACCACTACCCAAAGGTACAAGGGCAGCAGTTACAGGCAGAGAAGGTGAATGGTTGCGCCTAGACTACGGCGGTTGGATTAATAGTAAAGAAACGCAGCTTTGGCCTGGTGCTATGCCACCGCGATCGCTCATTCGTAGCGTGTTAAGCCGTCAAATTTCGGGTGCAACAGAATTTGTGTTTCCCTTACAAGTGCCTGTACCTGTGAGCGTACAGCAAGGCGAACGCACTTTAACTTTGACTATCTACAATACCACAGCCCAAACCGATGTAATTCGTCTGGATGACAATCCAATTATTTCCCGCCTAGATTGGCAACAACTCCCCTCCTCTATAGGGGGGGTGCAATATACTTTTAACTTTAAATCTGGGCAGCAATGGGGCTATAAGCTGAGGTACGAAGGTACGAGTTTGGTGTTGTCTCTGCGTCATCCTCCAAAAGTCAGGAGAGGGAAAGATGGGGAGATGGGAATTACCAACTACCCTATGGGCGCACAGAATAGCGCTACCAACTACCAGGAAAGACGTAGCAGTGTTACGTCTCTACCAACTACGATCTATCAATCCAAAATCACGCCACTTCCTCCACTTGGGGAGACCCCTCTGAGCGAGTGGCGACAAAATCCAAAATCCAAAATTCCCTCACCTCTTGCTGGCATCAAAATTCTGCTCGATCCGGGGCATGGTGGTGCTGAAACTGGAGCGATCGCACCTACTGGTTATCCTGAAAAAGATATTAACTTATTAATCTCCAAGCTAGTGCGAGAACAACTAAAGCAGCGTGGGGCTATTGTATATATGACGCGGGAGGAAGATAAGGATGTATCGCTGTCAGAACGAGTAGCAACGATTGACAAAATTGAACCTGCGATCGCTATCTCGATCCATTACAACGCTTTACCTGATGGGGGTGATGCAATAAATACTAAGGGATTATCAGCTTTTTGGTATCATCCCCAAGCTCACAGCCTGGCTATGTTTTTACATAATTACTTGGTGAGAAAGCTGAATCGCTCTGACTATGGAGTTTATTGGAATAATCTAGCATTGACTCGTCCAACTTCTGCACCTTCTGTATTGCTGGAACTTGGTTTTATTATTAATCCAGATGAATTTGAATGGATCGTGAATCCTCAAGAACAAGAGAAATTAGCTGTGGCGATCGCCCAAGGAATTACCCAGTGGTTCAGTAGTATCCGATAGGGAGATATGGGGGAGTTGAATAGTTTCTCGTAATAAGTTCGCGCGTTTTAAGTTAAAAAACGCTCTTTTAACTTTAAATTTAAAATTTAAAACTGGAGCGAAGTGACTTACCTCTCCCCTCTTAATTGCGAATTGCGTTCACGAAGTGTAGCGTCAGCGTCTATTGCGAATTGCGAATTGCGAATTGTTCTGTGGGTATCCTGCAAAATATGGGGCATTACTTGCTAATGCTCGTAAAACTCATTGCCAATATTAGCAATGCTTTATGCAGGTGTTTAAAGCTACAGCACTAAAGTTGAGTGGATAGTTGTGTTAACAAATCAATTTCTGATTCTTGACTTGCTCACAGCCTTGTGGGTATCGATACTATTTGTCATTTTATTTATCTGGCTACCGACTAAAAGCTTTTCTCACAAGCGCGATCGCATTTCGGATCGCATTGTCGCTGCAAGTGCGCGAATAGTACTAGCCACAGTAGCAGGTGTTTTATCCTTAACTACATTGGGTTTATTTAATTGGTTTACCTTAGTATTGCTGTATGTGGGATGTTTAATTAGCGCTCAGCTACAGCAGCATCATTGGCAGGTAAAAAAAGTTATTAGAGTATTTTACCATCGCTTTGTTGTAGTTACTGCGGATTTTCTCGATCCAGAACTAGCGCTGCAAAAAAGTCAAAAATTGGGAAACAGTATTTGGTTTAGCTGGCGACAGTTCGCCGAGATTATTTATTCTTCCTACCTCAACAATCTCCAAGGAATGTTGTCTGTCTTCGGGTTGATAACTATCCTCAGCTTGAGTGCGATCGCTCGGTTTGAGCATCCATTACTCCAACTCCGCCTAGGAGATCCAGACAGCTATCACACCTTACTTGTCACGAAGCAAATCCTAGCACAGGATTGGTCACAACTTAAATATATACCTGTGATGCCGTCACTTGCCGCAATTTTATCGCTATTGGGTGCGATCGATCCGATGCAGGTAATTCGCTTTTTGGGAGCAATAATAGGATGCATGCTAGTTTTAAGTGTTGGTTACAGCGTCCGTACATTGACTAAGAATGGAACAGCAGCCTTAGTAGCAATGTGTGGTTTGGGTATATATCTCTTCACTTTGTCGGGCAGTATTCCTTTTATATTACCTAACTGGTGGCAGCAGCTATTTGCAACAGTGACGGAAAGTTTAAATCAATCCCTAATTAGACAATGGGCGGGGGGCGATTTAGAAATTGGGGCGATTTTTTTAGTTTGCTCTTTAGCCTGTTTCCCAAAGGATTCGGGAGCAAAACAACAAAAGGCTGCGATCAATAATATCTGTTGCTTAGCAATCGTGGCTTTGACAGCGCCCTCTCTACTTATAATTGCAGTTTTTGGCAAAATTGGGCTAGTGGTGGGTTCTAAAATGTCACTTGCGATCGCCAGCATAACTTGGCTGATACTTGCCTTTGCTGCTGCTATTCCTCAAAATCCGTTTGATCTTGATCGCAGTTTTCTCTTAACACTTCCCGTAGCCTTAAGTTTACTTAGCGGTCTAGTTTTTACCCTAGCAGCTTCGTTTGGGGGCTTAGTTTTTGGTAACTTGTCGGAATCTGTGTGTTTGTTTTTGGTCTTCTCAATTTCAATTAATTGCTTGCTGCCTACAAAACCCAATATTTTCTATTTAGAATACGATATAGCCGCCCGAAAAACACTGGAGCTAGGCGCGCTATTTCCCGCTAAAAAATGGGCGCTTGTTGCCCCAGTCGAACAATTTGCTGAAAGTTATGGAAAAGCATGGTACGAAGATTTAGGACTGTTTGTAGAGAAGTATGCAGCCAAAGCAGGCAAGGTTGATTTTCAATTTCCTTTTTCTATCCCCGATCTATTTATATTTGTAGAAAAAATCCCATTTCCTACCTACTCAACTGAACCGCACGTAGTTTCAGAGGCAATGCTATACGATCCAGTTTATCGCTACTATCGCTCACCAGCAGGGCGCGCTAGTCTACAATTTAATGCTTTAAAAATGTGCGAATCCTATCGTTCATCTCACTCTAATACTTCCATTTATTACGAAAATGATGAACTCAGAATATATCATTTTCGCTTAACTCGTTCGTGAAGCGTTCGATTCAAAAGTTGAATATAATTTACTTCTTCTTGCCAGTAAGATGGTAAGCTATTCCAAGGATCTTTATCTGGGTTATCTGGACTATCATTTGTAATATATATATATCCAACATTTCGTGCTAAGGCACGGTCGATATGACTTTTCATAGTTGCCACATCTGGCACTGTATGAATCAAGGTTGAAAAACGCTTTGATTCATGTTTATTTAAGTAAGAATCGGTCTGATATCCCAGCCAATTTTTTGAGTAATTTTCAAAAATTATAATATTATCTGCTGCTGACCGAGTTAAATAACCTTCATGAGTGTGAGTTCCTTGATTTAAAATAACTGTCCGCAGTTTCGACTTAGCCTTGATATATTTATAAAGTTGTTGGTAATAATTGAGTTTATTTATACCACTAGCTGCTTCATCCAAAAAAATGCCATTAACATCGTAGTAGGAATTGTATATATCAATATCAGCTTTAACTTGGTTAATAGAGCGATCGCCATATTTGGTAAAAACATAGCCCAGTATAGTCACACCAGCAGCACGTAAATCCTTTATGCCTTGCAGATAGTCTTGATTTGGGGAACCATTACCAGGTCCGTTATTAGGATTAATAATAACAGTAATAGGCACTTGTTTTTCTGCTGCTGCTACCAGTGGCCAAGTATAAGTTTTAGGATTGTAATGAGTAGGATAGGAGTAGAGAGGAAGCAGTATTTTTAACTCTTCAGCCAATACCCTTCGCTGCATCAACATAGGAAGTGCCAAGGCTGCTAAAAACATAACCATTATCAACTTCTTCATCTTGTTAATTGGTGGTTGAGTAAAAATTATGAATTATAAATGATGAATGATGAATTGAATTGGCTTTAGCATTGCTGCATTCATCATTCCTCATTACCTATTACCAATCACTACTCACCACTTCCATATTTCTGAACTGCTAGCACCAGTTTTTCTGCCCAGTAATTAGCAAGATCGGCGCTGGCGGCTTCAACCATGACTCGAATTACAGGTTCCGTACCAGAAGCGCGAACTAGTACTCGTCCTTTTTGTGCCATTGCGGCTTCTGCTAAAGCGATCACGTTTTGCAGAGAAGCGCAGTTTTTCCAGTTTAGACGGTGATCGCGATCTTCTACTCGCACGTTTCGCAGCAGTTGGGGATAGGGTTGGAAGCTTCGATTCATTAGTTCATTCAACGAAGTCCCCTCTTGCTTCACTCTAGCCGCTAAATGTAATGCAGTTAGCAAGCCATCCCCAGAGATACTGTAATGACGACAGAGAATATGACCAGATTGTTCTCCCCCTAGCATTCCCCCAGTGCAAACCATTTCTGCATAGACGTATTGATCTCCCACCGCTGTCCGTATTAGCTTACCTCCAAGGCTTTCCCAAGCACGTTCAAAACCTAGATTCGCCATTACGGTTGAAACGATGGTGTTACCAGGTAATTGTTGTTTTTGAAGCAACGACTGACCCCAGAAATAAAGGATATAATCTCCATCAACAACTCGACCTTGACTATCTACTGCGATCGCTCGATCGGCATCACCATCAAAAGCAAATCCCATATCTGCTTGATGTTCTAGCACTGCGGCTTGTAAAGGAGCAAGATGCGTAGCGCCACAATTAACGTTAATGCGATCGCCATCTGGGCGATCGTGAAGACAAATAACCTCGGCTCCCATAGCTCGAAAGACTGCGGGTGCAAGATTAACAGCCGCCCCCCAAGCTAGATCTAAAACAATGCGAGTGCCAGCCAAGTTGACTTCTGGTAGCAACGGTGACTGCAAGGACTGTAAGTACTTGTGAGCTAGCTCTGGTCGATAATATTGTTGTCCCCAATGCCCAGACTGACGGCAAGCTGTCTCGACTTGAGGCAAATTGCCCCGCACTCCGGCTTCAATTTGTGATTGAACAGAAGTAGGTAACTTAGCACCGTCAGCGCCGAAAAACTTAATGCCATTATCTTCAGGCGGATTATGGCTGGCAGAGATCATCACTCCTCCCACCGCCTCAGAGATGCTGGTGATATAGGCAACCATCGGAGTAGGACACAACCCTAAATTCCACACCTCCAATCCAGCAGCAGTTAAACCCGCTGACAGTGCCATTGCTAGCATATCGCTGGAGTTTCTCGAATCCTGACCGAGAATTACTGTACCAACTTGAGGTGATTGGGATTGTAACACTTGCCCCGCCCAAAACCCAAGTTGCAACGCTAGTGGTGCATTCAACATTTCCCCTACACGCCCGCGAATGCCATCAGTACCAAACAGGGGAGTTGCAGGTAAGTTAAGTCCACTCCAATCAGTAATGTTGGTGACAGGCGACTTAACTGAGGATGCAGTCAAGGTGTGACTAGAAATACCGTTGCGGTCAAAAGAAGTAACCATAATATGCAATACTTTAATTCTTGATGGAGAAAAGTTAAAAGTTGAATTGAAGCGTTTAAATTCTTTTCGTTACCAAGCTAAGCCTGGTAACGAAGCTACAGAGGTTCTACCCCCCAACTGCCAATATTGAAGCGCCCCTACTTAAACGAAGAAGAAGGCAGCACTAGCAAGAGTCAGATTGGATAATCCTTGCACGATCGCAATCAATTCATCTTGTCCGTCAGCCATCTTAAGAAAGATAGTTGTACCCCTGGGCAATGTCCCTGAAGAAGCTGCTAATCGATAGTCAGATGCACTTCCGTGAAGTTGAATAGTATCTCCCTGGCTGAAAGAAAAGTCAATAATCATACCATAATCACCTAAACCCTGAGTAGTAATATTGCCGTCGTTGTAGTAAACCCGGCTCGCATCCCCAAGAATAAAGCGATCGGCACCATCGCCACCACTGAGCTTATCTATCTCGCCGAATCCTGCTAGGGGACTGCTCAAGTCAACGCCGATGAGGATATCAGAACCCAATCCGCCACGAAGTGTATCGCTTCCTACACCTCCATAGAGGACATCGTTACTGTTGCCACCATCGAGTAGGTCATTGCCTGCGCCACCATAGAGGATATCATCACCATCCCCACCTGAAAGCCTGTCATTGCCATCTAAACCATAAATTTTGTCCATACCAGATGTTCCCGCAATGGTGTCATTAATGCTGCTACCGTAGATGCGGTTGAAGGCGTTGACAGTGATGTTGAAGGTGTCATCAACTGTCTTTCCGTTAGACGTGGCGCGAATAGTAATCTGAGCTGTGCCGAATTTATCAGGCTGATAGGCAAGGATTAAGTTGTTGCCATCAATTCTGGCATTGACCAAGTTAGGATTATTGTTTAGCTCAATTGATTTAGCGATCGCACTGATATCATCGTCGGAATCAGTAAAGACGTTGGCTAAGTTGATGATGGTATTAGGAGCCTCCTCATTCACAGTCACGTCAGCGATCGCATTAGCAACGATGGGCGGAGTATCTGCAACAAACTTGACACGAGCAAGATGTTGACCAAAGCTATTAAAACTCATCTCTAGAATTTCGCCATTGAGATTCGTCTTATCTGCACCTTCAGTCACAACTTTCATTCCGTTGAAAGCTTTCAAATCTAAAATAACCTTGCCATCACCAACAAAGCTGAATTCTAAATTTGTCCCATCACCATTTAATGAAAGCAGTTCAGAACGCATTGGCAAAGCAGTAATATGGGTGACATCATCTTGCGTTGCACCCAAATTGATAGTAAAATCACCGCCATTCTTGGCCAAAAATACTTTCTCTCCACTGTAAGCATACCAATTGTTAACACTCTTAATCAATTGATTGCTATTAACATCCAGGGAGAACTTACCAACATCAGTTGAATTTACATGGGCAGTAATTATATCTCCAGTGACAGATTCAGATAGCTTCGTGCTGCCAAAACTTCTGATGCGCTGTTGCAAATCTGCTAAAGTGACAAATTCTGTATTGTCGTTATAAGCCCTAGCAATAAAATTGGTAAACATATCCTTGGTATAACCAGGCTCAAATTGGGTTGGTCCATAATCATGCCAAGGAAAATGAATAATTGCTTGCGATGCGTGACGAGTGACATCTGCATATTGCTGCGCCCAAACTGTTTCTGCTTGTTGAGCAGTCAACTTCTGAAATCCAATTAAAGAAAAGTCAAAAGCTATGTTGGGGGCAAAATAAACCATATTGGAATCAGGCGTTTGGAAACCAAAAGCCCCTGGATAACCAGCGCCGACACCTGCATATCCACCACTAACATAGGAGAGATATTTCTGTAATTCTTGACCAACAGAAAGGCCCTCTGGCGCACCTGGAATAGCTGCACCAAGAACATCAATTCCTAACTGCTGTTCAATTACTAATTGAGATTGATTAAATTCAAATTCTAATTGCGCTGGAGATAGTATGTTTGTATCTTCTGGGTGAGTATATGAGTGCGTCCCGATCTCGTTGCCTAAAGCAATATAATTACGATAAAGGGGGCCAGAAACGCTCCAATCTGTAACTTCTCCTTCTGCTGCATTATTACCAACGTTGATGTAATAAGAACCAACAAAATTGTAGTTGTTTTTCCATTCTACTAAAGTGTTGTATAGCGGTACATCTACAAGAGGAACTTCATCTACATACATGGACTGATCCATGTCGTTCCGTGAAATGAAAATACTGCTGTCCCGGCTCATATTTAAACCAACACTTGGACTGTCGCCTAATACAGTCCAGCGCAAAGCTTGCCAAACGAGGTTGTTATCTCCCATGAGTGATTCACTGGAGAAATGAACATTTTTGCCCCCTGTTGTAGTTGCAAGGACAGCATTATAAACTTGTCCGTTGATTTCTTGATCCGCAAGCACTGTAGCTGGATTAACTACACTGTTGAAAGTAGAATAATATGTACCGCTATAGTTACGAATTACTTCATTGGAGGTATAACCCTGAAAGACTGGATTAGCAGCGTCATGGATTTTAACAGTACTATTAAAAGGTCCACCACCACCACTTCTAGTAACATCCAGCAATTCCTTCATTCTTTTGTAAGGATCGCCTGGTAAAATAGCCCCAGTTTCACTGTTAGTAAGGAAATCGCCTGATGCAATTAAGCTGATATTATATTTATAAACAGCGTCCAGCAAAGTATTTTCAATTGCTTCAACTTGGCTCAAAGATACGTTGCGAAAAGAAGGAAATATTAACGCATCGTAGTTGACAATTTTGTTAATATCTGTTAAATCATTTTCTGAAAGCACATGAAAAGGGATACCAGCCATTGTGGCTTGATATTGCATTCCCATAAACAGTTGCGAATAAGCGGTTTTGCTAAAAAATTGATTAGCTGTAGTTTCAGAATAAACAATTCCAACTTGCTTACTAAAATCTGTTCTCTCCGGTAAAACTTTATTAGCGGAAATAGTATATTTGTATTGAGAATAATCAGTTGGGATAAATGCCTTATCGTTGACATCAATTAAAAGATTGATCGCCTGGGGCGAATCATTTAAAAGTGATACAGAAATAGCAAATTCAACTGTTCTACTATCACTGCTATAAGCATAATCAATTGGGCCGTTTACATAATTTTCTCCAGCCGCACCCGTGTAAAGATAAGGTTGAGAATCAGTAGAAAAGTTAACATTATATTCTGCACCTCCAGCAAATCCAAATACTTGATAGCCAGTGCTAGCATTTTGGTCAGTGTCTAACCAAACAGTTGTATTAGCACCAATTGGATCGCTACTTGAAGCAGATTTAATTGCTAAAACATACGCATTTCCAGCATATTTGCCATATACTTCGTATCCAGATAAACCTGTGCCTGGTACTATGTCTAAGCGATCGCGCGTTGTCCAATCAGACAATCCACCATCAACGCTTATATTTCCATAAGTGGGTGCAGCCATATTTTTCTCTTTGCTGAAAGTTTACGTTTACTTGGGGTAGAACACTAAAACAAAATTTTTTGTCGGCTGGGCAATGCTTAGTAGCTCGGCAATGCCCACCTAGAACAAGATTTTTTGTCTTAGAAATGCGATCGCGTCTTATAATTCCAAAATTGAATTAAACTTGTTGCACTTGCAACTCGTTCTGAAAATGAAGCGTAGGAACTTCCACCTTCTCAGTGCTAATTTGGTGCAAGAGAGAAATCTGAGCTAAACGCTTCTCCCAGGCAAATGCTGTACTAACAATTACGTCTAAATCGTTATACTTTGGTTGCCAACCTAAAACTTGACGAATGCGGTCAGAACTGGCAATTACACAAGCAGGATCTCCCGCCCTTCTCTCGGTGGCAAATACCGCAAAGTCTACCCCAGAAATGTCCTTCATTTTCTCCAGCACTTGGCGGACACTGTAACCCTGACCATAACCGCAGTTGAGAATCTGACTCTGATTGTCAGCTTCGAGATAACGTAATGCATCAATATGTGCTGCGGCTAAATCTTCAACATGGATATAATCTCGAATACCCGTGCCATCAGGTGTAGGAAAGTCTGTGCCAAAGATGCTAACACCAGGACGACGGCCTAAAGCAGCATCACAAGCTACCTTGATTAAGTGTTCTGCCTTGCGCGAAGACTGACCAATTCGCCCAGCTACTTCTGCTCCTGCTACATTGAAATAACGCAGAATTACGTAATTGAGTGCAGATGTGCGGCTATAATCCTGAAGCATCTGTTCGCTCATCAATTTAGAGCGACCGTAGGGATTGATGGGTGCAGTGGCAGATGTTTCTCTGACAGGATTTTCCTGGGGTTCACCATAAACAGCAGCAGTACTGGAAAAGACAAATTTATTCACTCCAAATGCTTGACAGCACCGCAGCAAATTCAATGTGTTTCTGGTGTTATTGGCGTAGTAGTCAAGCGGATTAAGAATTGATTCTGGTACGGAAAGATGAGCCGCGAAATGCAACACAGCGTCAAACTGATGCTGGGCAAACGTTTGATATAACCGCTCTGTGTCACCTAAATCGCCAACGATCAATTCCCCGCATAATAATGCTGCTGCTGAGCCTGTTGAGAGGTTGTCGTAAACTACAACGTCGTAGCCTGATTCGCCTAACTGTCGCACGGTATGGGAGCCGATGTAACCCGCTCCTCCAGTTACTAATATTTTGTTAGCCATAGATATAGATTTTGTATTAATTACACTGAGCGGAGTTTATTTCCCCGTATTTTCCACAAAGTGGACATGGCGCTCACTTCACCAACGCCTTTGTCATACACGCCAAAAAGCCGTAAAGCGCCACGACAGAAACAGGACAGAGCGCGTTTGTTTCTGCTTTCTAATAATTTACGTATTTCTACTTAAATATATCCTTAGTAATATTACATATCATTCTTTAGGAAGATGACAACTGAGTTCATCAAAGCTTCGACAAAAGCCGATTTCTATTAAAAGCGTGTAAATTTATACACTTACGTAACTAAAACGGCATGGTAGTCGAGTTACGCTCTTTGTGGCTAGTCGAGGCGTAAGGTTAGAACTGAGAGATCAAAAAGCTTAAGGGTTTTCCCAGAATTGTTTGTTTGTCCATGAAAGACATTTGTGAAACTCGTTATTACAGCAAGTAGCTTTATATCAGTAATTTCCGCAGCTAGAACGCGAACTAATTCAGCGGGGCTAAAGTAATACTCCAATGTATTTTTTATGCTTTTATGCGCGATAGAACAAAGGAATTGAAATAAGTTTTGACAAATTTTTTACAACTTGACGATATTTTTACTGAAAATAATCTATTTACTAACAAAAATTACTAATATTTTTATTATGACTAAAGCAGTTCAAGATTCGTTAAACGCTAATACACTAGCTTCTCCTAATAAAGAAATTGGTTGGCGAGAATTTTTCATATTACTTATTTATGCTGTCAGTCTAACTACAGCAATTTATGTGCTGCGACAGCATTTGAAACAACTGCCATCGCTGAGTGACTCGCAACAGATTTCTATGCTTGCTAATACTGAGTTTACAGGCACAGTAGCGCCGTCAAAAGAATTTAAAATTGCTGCAACTACTCCGGCAATTGTCAAGAATATTTATGTAAAAATTGGCGATCGCATTCAGCCGAATCAACCCTTATTGGTGCTGGAGAATCTAGCAGCTAGGGATATGGACTCAGTTAAACAGCAGCATTTAGCAGTGAAGCAGGAAATCGAATCTGTTAAACAGCAACAGGAACTAGCGAAGCAAGAAGTAGAAGGGCTAGAACAAAAGATTGAAAACTTTGTGCAGACCATTTCACTCAACCAGCAACTCGATGCGGCAGATCTGCGCGTCTCTATTTCTCAACTACGTTCCCAAAATGTCCCTTTACGCCAGCGCCAAGATTCAATTCAAAGATCTGAAGCTATCTACAAGCAAGCTATGGCACAGAATAATCGAGTACAAAAACTTTACCGTGAAGGTGCTGTTTCTAAAGCTCAGATCGAACAAGCACAAGCAGATTTCCAAGTAGCTTCTTCAGATTTAGCTAGTGCTAAGGCGGCGGCTGCTGCTGCTAACAAGCTCGAACAAGAACAAATCAAACAGTGGCAAGTTCAGCACCAACTCAAAATTACGGCACAGCAACAGCAGCTGACAGAAATGAGGGGGCAGTTAAAACTTGCCCGCTTGCAGTATGAACAAGTAACTCGCAAGCTGGAAAAGCTGCGCCAGCAAGCATCTAAACTTTTAGACGAACAGATCCCCGACAATAAGCAGATTGTCAGAGCAACAGAGGCTGGAGTTATAGTTAATTTGCCAGTAGCAACTGGAGATCAAATATTTACCGGGACAAATTTGGCTGGACTAGCTAAACTTGGCAATCTCAAAGTCCAAGTGCCTGTCAGTGCCAGTTTGATTAACACCCTCTATATTGGTCAACGTGCAGTAGTGCAAGTGGGTATGGGGAGGCAAAAAGTTGAAGCAACTGTAGTGACAATTAACCCGTTACCCGCACAAAATTTAACTTATACGGTTGAGGTACAGTTTAAGAATTCTGTGAATGCCTTGCTGGTCGGTCAATCAGCTAAAGTTTATTTCTTGTCAAAGTAATTTATCATGGGTAGACTCTGTGTCCTGCTGACGACTGAAGGTACTTATCCATTCCACAAGGGAGGGGTGAGTACTTGGTGTCATGTCTTAACTCACCAGCTACCAGAGGTAGATTTTAAGATATTGGCGATCGCAGCAAATCCCTATTTGCAGAAGCACTACGAGTTAGCACCGAATGTAATAGATCTGCTCAAAGTGCCATTATGGGGAACTGAAGATCCAGTAGAGTACTCCCCACGCAATCCATTCTCCCTAGCACTCAAAAGCAAAACAGAGACAACACAAAGCATCATTGCTACTAAGTTTATGCCTTTGTTTGAGAGCTTTTTGAAGGCTATACTTGCTGCGGAAGGGGACATGAATCGGCTGGGTGAAATGCTTTTAGGCATATACAAATACTTCCAGCAATATGACTATCACAAGACCATGACATCAGCTTTTGTCTGGTCAACTTTTAGACATTTGGCATCAGTTTGTTGGCAGCAGCATTATGGTTCTACTAGCCCGACGCTGGCTGAATTAACTGAAGCAATGCGCTTGCTGTATCGATTTTTGATTCCCATTCATTACCCCGTGCCAAAAGCGGATATTACCCATTCTTCAGCAGCCGCATTTTGCGGTTTACCGGGCGTAATTGCAAAGTTGCTTTGGGGTACGCCTTATCTTTTGACAGAGCATGGAGTTAATATCAGAGAACAGTATCTGAATTTGAATAATAGTATCCCATCGTTTTTCGTGCGCCAGTTTTTGTATCGCTTCATGAGTACTGTCGTTAGGCTCAATTATTACTTTGCCGATCAAATTTCTCCGGTGTGTGAATATAATTCTCGCTGGGAAAAGTGGTGGGGTGTGCCGTCAGAAAAAATTAAGGTAATTTATAACGGTGCCGATCCAGAAAAATTTCATCCTACACCGCCTGTGCAGAGGGAAAGACCGCTTATAGTTAATATTGGCTTGATATTTCCCCTTAAAGGTCAATTGGATCTGATCGAGGCGGCGGCGATTGTGCGGGAAAAAATCCCTAATGTGGAATTTCGGTTTTACGGTAAGCCTTCGGATGAGGCTTATTTCGCTGAATGTCAGAAACGAGTTGCCAAATATCAGCTGGAGGAGACAATAGTTTTTGCTGGGTTTACTAGCGAACCTTGGCGGGCTTATAGCGAGGCGGATGTTGTGGCGATGGCGAGTATTTCCGAGGGCTTCCCCTATGCTGTGATTGAAGCAATGCTATCTGCTGCCACAATTGTTTCTACTGATGTGGGAGGGGTACGAGAGGCTTTAGGTGATACGGGACTACTTGTAAGGTCTAGTTGTCCAGTAGAATTGGCAGAGGCAATTCTTAAACTGCTGTTGATGCCTTCGGATGAACGATCGCTTTTGGGCAAACGAGCTTGCGATCGCGCCTTAGAATTATTTACACTTAATCGCTGCATGGAAGAACACCTCAACAGCTATCAGCGCTTAGTCAAATGCTGAATGCTGAATGCTAAAAATCGAGCAATTCATAATTCATAATTCATAATTCATAATTTTTACCCAATTAATAGATAACTGAAGTACCTCAGCAGACATGGTATGAACCCACAAGATCAAAAACTGTCAGATTTGGTAAGTGCAGTAGAAAGTATCTGCCCGCAGTTATTCAACTATTGGCAAGCAACTGCTATTATCGAATCCCTCGGCTATACAGATCGAGTTATTCAACAGGAATTTGGTTTTGCTGATGCTTTAGCACTTGGGCAGTATGTTTATGAGCAACACCATCTTTCGCACACTGCCAAAATTTATTTTTCCAAAGTTAGTTTATACAATAAATATAAATCAGAAATACTTACTTTTGTCAAACAATTTTCTCATAGCTTCGTTTATGTAATTCCCTTGCTTACACTTTTAGCGTTGGAGTATGTAAAACTTGGAATTCAAACTCAACTGCTATCACCTGAATTAGCTTCGTTGCTGAGTTTAGCTACTATGGGTAGTTTGATTTCTAGCGGTGGATTCGTACAAATGATTAGCCGTCGCGGTTATTTTTATCTCGGATTGGGTGAATCTAATTTATCTAACAGAGTTTGCTTTTCGCTACTGCGCTTAGGGATGGCAACAAGTATTATTTTAAGCTTTATTGGGCTATGGTTCGGATTTTATCAAGATCTATTTACTGATAATTATTTAATTATTGCTACTTTTTATTACTTGCTAGTCAGTCTTTTGTGGATGCTACTAGCCATTTTAGCTCTGCGAGTGTATTGGAGTACGCCTGTAATTTTGATTGGATTAAGTATATTATTTATCGGTTTGAGAGTTTGGGGAGTGGGTACGCTCGAAGCGCAAATATTAGCAATGGGTGTTACTTTAGGAGCGATCGCGAGTTTAATGTCGTTCGGTTGGTTGAGAAGTAAAAAATCTAAAAATCAAGCCGAACGAGAAATTAAGTTACCTCGCCTCAACGCTCTAATCTACTCGCTTGCTCCTTACTTTTGTTATGGTACAGCTTATTTCAGTTTTATTTTTGCTGATCGCATTGCAGCCGGAACAGCAATCAATCCAGCATTAGGACTGATTTTCGCTATCAATTCTGAATACCAACGCCGCATGGATCTAGCTTTACTCAACTTTCTATTACTCGTTCCACTAGTTGAGTATTTGGGCTATAAATTGATTCAATACTGGTTTCAACAGGCAAAAAACCCAACTTCAGAAAATACAACAGCGTTTTCACTTAATTTACGTCGGCGTTACTGGTTAATCAACGTAGTAACTGTAATAGTTTTTGAAATATCAGTAGCGCTAACTTTTAGTATGCTCAAACCTGTAACTTGGGGAACAGGGGAGACTTTTCAAGCCCTAATTGGTTGTGTGGGCTACTTATTTTTTGTCTTGGGGTTATTGAATGCGATCGTTCTATTTAGCCTCAATCGAGCGGTTGCGGTGATAAAAGCTCTACTCCCTGCACTTGCTATTAACTTCGCTCTCAGTTATATTTTAGCTCATTTGATCGATGTGTCTTACGCTGCTATTGGTTTAGTAGTTGGTGCTGGTATGTTTATGTTGCTTTCTGCGAGGAAAGTACTTCAAGCAATTAAACAACCTGACTATGCTTACTATTTGGGTGGATATTAACTGGAAGACTTAGCAGCTGCTTGCCTAACTTGCTCAATAGGTAAGTTTAAAGCCTCCGCCGCTTGTTCTATAATTAAACCAAATTGCAAAAGCTTAGGAACGGCTTCTAACTTGCCTTCTAACTTGCCTTCCTGCTTCGCTTCCTGCGCAACGTCTTGAAAGTATCTAGTCTTTTTTAACTCATCTAATCCAAACATAGCCTCGAACTCCTGCCGGGTCATTTGTGGTAACTCATAAAATAATATTGTCTCAACAAAAAAACAAAGGTGAGCATTGCCCACCCTTAAAAAAAGATGATACAAAAAAGGTGGGCATTGCCCACCTACTTTACTAAACTACTTTCGCTGCACGATAAGGACGAGTTAACTTATCCAACTGCTGCAACAACAAACTCAAGAACAAACCGACATCAGTCACTACGCCAACTGATTCTACAGAACCGCGATCGCTCAGTTTTGTCACCACAGCCGGGTTAATATCCACACATACCATCTTCACCCCAGCAGGTGTCATATTACCCACACCAATCGAATGCAGCATGGAAGACAGCATCAAAATCATGTCTGCACCTTCGAGCAATCTGGTATATTCTTGCTGCGCTTTAATCAGATCCATCTGCGTATCGGGCAAAGGGCCGTCATCCCGAATCGATCCAGCCAAGCAGAAGGGTACGTTATTGCTTACGCATTCATACATTACACCACTTTTAAGTACGCCTTGCTCGACTGCTTTGGCAATATTGCCATAACGACGGATGGTGTTGATTACTTTCAAATGATGCCGATGTCCTCCCCTAACGGCAACTCCCCGTTTCATGTCTACACCGAGGGAAGTTCCCATCATATTTTGCTCGATATCGTGAACGGCGATCGCATTACCACCTAACAACGCCTGTACATATCCTTCCCGAATCAAACGTGCTAAGTGTTCTCCACCGCCAGTATGAATCACTACTGGCCCTGCGGTGACTACTACTTTACCACCGCGATCGCGCACTTGGCGCAATTCCCAAGCAACTTGTTCTACTACTAATTCGACGCGACGTTCGCTAGAAACCCCAGATGACATGAAGCTGAATTCTTGGGTATTGCGTTGTTCGCGCGATTCAGTTTTGCGAATCGTGCGGATACCTAGTACGTCCACCACAACTTGTTCGCCTACTTCTAAATCCCGCAGTAGCTTGCACCGCGCTAGCAAACCAGTGGAAGATTGAGTAATAGCGATCGCGCCATCCATGCGCTGATTTTGCACCTTAATCCATTCTCCACCAACGCGCACTTCGGTAGGATAAATAGTAGTGACATAGAATTCATCTGGAGCCACACCATTTTGAATTACAGGCTCTAATTTTGCATCCCGCTCGTCTTGAGGCAAGTCCACCGCACCCAAATCGATCAACTGGGATAAAATAGCTTCCATGACCTCGTGATCGGGTGCTGTCACTTTAATTTCCGCTGCTGAGGTACTTTGACGCTGCTCTCCCAATTGGAAATTCAATACTTGGAAGCTACCGCCATTTTCCGTTACGACATCCAAAGCGCGGTTAATTAAGCCAGAATCCAGTAGATGCCCTGCCATACGAATTACCCTGCTTTCCACAGGTGTACTGGCGTGGACTTCTTCTCGCACTGGTTCTGTTACGCGCAGGGTTAGGCATTTAGCAGCGCCACCAGCTTTGAGAAATTCTGTTAACTGCGTTTCAATTACCTCGAATCCCGCAGACTTCAAGCGTCCTTTCAGTTCGTCACTCGCCTTGTTTATCACCACAATAGAGTCAATATTGACGGCGTTGCAAGCAAAGTTCACCGCGTCTGCTTCTACAATGGCGATGCGTTTTTCTGCTGGAACTCGCATTTCAATCAAGCGATTGGAATATGAATCAAATGCAGGGGGATAGTAGAGTAAATAGCCACCATTGAGAGGACAGAAGCAAGTATCCAAGTGATAGAACCGCTCATCCATCAACCGCAAGGATAGTACTTCAATGTCCAGCCATTTGGCTAGATAGGGGTGAGAGTCCAGTTCGGAACGAAAGCCATATCCAGCCCACAGCCAGCGTCCTTCCCGATCCAGCAGGGCATCCCCAGCACCTTCAAATGGTAGATCTTTGGGTAATTCATGTACGGTGTAGCCCTTGTCTTCAAACCATTGTTTAAAGAATGGTTCTTCCCCCTGGCGTTCTTTGTGGAAAAAGCGGCTGAGAACAACTGTATTCCCCAAAACTAACCCCGCATTGGCAGTAAATACCATGTCTGGTACACCTTTTTGAGGTTGCACTAAATCGACTATGGCGTTGTCTTTGAGGACATGAAACAGCTTGTGCCACTGATCGACAGCGCGATCGCGTGAAGACTTGTGAATATTTCCTTCCATCCAAGGATTGATCACATAGTCTACATCATAGTGGTCGGGAGCGCACATGAGGAAGCGGATCGAAGAACTCATAAAGGGGTACTTAGCTCGAATAGGACGCTACAAACTCTTAATAGTTACCGATTTTAGTTACTTCAGTTCTGTAGAACTTGTTACTAAATCTGTTTCATCTGTGACAAGAGAATTTGAGAGTGTAGATTCTAATTTTATTACTTTGGGATGGTGCAGGGTGGTTGAGGGTGCGATCATATCTTTAAATTTAGTTTAACTCTTGAGTTGAGTCGCCTTGTGCATTGATGCAGGTTAGTGTTTTTGACAGAGCAAAATAGCTAAATTACAAACAATAATCTATTGTCTTATTTTGAAGCTTTGGAACCTATAACACTAAGATCTGTTATTAGTGCGATCGCTACTATAGTTTCAGTTAAAGTAGTGGAAACAATGGTTTAAAGGTTGAATAAGCTTTATAAGACAAAGTTGAAAAGTCGACAAACAGAGCCAAAATTAAGAATAATTTGCTGTCTAAGAGAGGGGTTTCTAGAGAAAAATTAACGGCAGCAATTAAATTTTCGTGGGGAAGTACAGGAACTGAAAGCAGCAGCAAAAGCCGATGCCGAAATAGCTCAAAAATTCCAATCCTTAATAGACGAAATCAAGTCTCAGCCTTCAGTAATCAACCAATTTGTCAAGTTAGCAGAGATAAAAGGAGAGAAAGGTGCGATTACAGGCGAAGTGGTAATTACTCATGACCTTTTACCAAGAATAAGACTAACAGCAACTGTTCCAGCCTTTCCACCGTGCCTAACAACGTAGATCCAATTCTTGAAGCTGGTTTAGCGCTGAAGATTGTAAAAAAGTGTGTAAAGACCGATCTTTGCCGCGATCGCATTTTATGTGAATAAAAGCTGTTTCACCGCAGCGAAGTCTGTTAATTTAGTTAAGCTGTTAGATAGTGGCTAGCGGCTGACGGCTAAATAATTACGAATTACTAAGTTATGGCGCTAATTGTCCAAAAATATGGTGGTACTTCTGTTGGTTCTGTCGAACGCATTGCCTCTGTAGCAGAAAGAGTGCTAAAGACAGTCAAAGCTGGGAACTCAGTTGTGGTAGTAGTTTCAGCTATGGGCAAATCCACTGATGAATTGGTCAAATTAGCGCACGCTGTTTCCAGTAATCCTAGTCGCAGGGAAATGGATATGCTGCTTTCGACTGGGGAACAGGTATCGATCGCCCTGTTAAGTATGGCATTGCAAGAATTGGGGCAACCAGCAATTTCCCTCACGGGCGCACAAGTAGGGATTGTTACCGAAGCAGAACACTCTCGCGCCCGAATTCTACATATTCAGACAAACCGAGTTTCTCGTCACTTAGAGATGGGTAAAGTGGTTGTAGTGGCTGGTTTTCAAGGAATCAGCAGCATGGAGGAATTAGAAATTACTACCCTCGGAAGGGGTGGTTCTGATACCTCAGCAGTAGCGATCGCTGCTGCTTTACAAGCTGATTATTGCGAAATTTATACCGATGTCCCCGGAATTTTAACTACAGACCCTCGGCTGGTGCCAGATGCACGCCTAATGGCGGAAATTACCTGTGATGAAATGCTGGAACTGGCTAGCTTAGGGGCAAAAGTGTTACACCCTCGTGCTGTGGAAATTGCCCGCAACTATGGAATGCCGTTGGTAGTGCGCTCTAGTTGGACAGATGACCCAGGCACGCGGGTGGTTTCACCTACACCTCAACCCCGTTCTTTGGTAAATTTGGAAATTGCACGTCCAGTGGATGGGGTAGATTTCGACTCAGATCAAGCTAGAGTGGCACTGCTAAGAGTACCCGATCGCCCAGGTGTGGCGGCGCAGTTGTTTGGTGAAATCGCTCGTCAGCATTTGGATGTAGATTTAATTATTCAGTCAATTCATGAGGGTAATAGCAACGATATTGCTTTCACTGTAGCTACACCAATATTGAAGCAGGCGGAAGCAGTAGCAGCAGCAATTGCTCCCGTTCTACGCTCTCACCCAAATCCCGCATCGGGAGAAGCAGAGGTAATGATACAGCAGCAAATTGCTAAGGTGAGCATCTCTGGCGCGGGAATGATCGGTCGTCCGGGTGTGGCGGCGCAAATGTTCGCCACCTTATCAGCTGCTGGTGTCAATATTCAAATGATTTCCACCTCAGAAGTAAAAGTTAGTTGTGTAATTGATGCTGCAGATGGCGATCGCGCTGTCGCAGCCCTTTGTCAAGCTTTTGAAATTACAAGTCAGGAATCAGGAGACAGAGGCGATCTACGAGAGGCTGTTGCTCCCCCTGCTCAAAGTGCATCCCCAGCTTCCCCCACTCCTCCCGTAAGAGGTGTTGCCCTAGATCTCAACCAAGCGCGATTAGCAATTCGTCAAGTACCAGATCGTCCGGGTATGGCAGCCAAGCTGTTTGGATTATTAGCGCAACATAATATTAGCGTTGACATGATTATTCAATCCCAACGCTGCCGGATAATTAATGGTTTACCGAGCCGAGATATTGCTTTTACCCTAGCGCAGATGGATGCAGAAGCAGCGAAAACCACTTTGGAACAAGCAGCAGCAGATTTGGGTTGGGGCGAAGTCGTAGTTGATAATGCGATCGCTAAGGTAAGTATTGTTGGTGCAGGTATGGTAGGTCAACCCGGTGTAGCAGCAAAAATGTTTGCAGCTCTTGCCCAGCAGCAAATTAATATTCAAATGATCGCCACCTCAGAAATCAAAATCAGTTGTGTTGTTCCCCAAGAGCAAGGTGTTGCGGCTTTACAAGCAATTCACGCCGCTTTTGACTTGTCTGATAGTCAAACAATCCAAGTTCCCGCCTGAAGATAAGCGAAATCGGGATTTTTTTCTGCAATCTCTGCATGATTAAAATCAGTTGCGATTGTCCATTTGTTTATTAACGAAGACAAAAGATTTACGATTATTTTGGTCAAAAGCCAAGCATAAGCCAGTGCATTGCAGAGTTTACTGGTTGAGCGCAATTGGCGTTCAATAATAAAAGTTCCGCACCCCCAGACAGAGTGCGGAACCAACCAGTGCAAAGGCAAAGCCTATACCAGCCAATACCGTTACTATCGAACGGAAAAGCTGGCTTAATGTTGAAGCTAGCAGAAAAATTTGAGGATTTTGTGAGGAAAATCAAATTGTTCAATGCTAATTGCTAATCGTCTGTTGCCTGCATCGTCGTTCTCTATTCCTAACTCCCATAGGGACAATCTTCACTAAAATAGTTTTGAATTTTGAATGCGCAAGTTGTAGAGATGCCCCTACTACTTCACACCATTACCTCACAAATTCCTCAAATTTTTCTCCTATATTAAACACAACATCAAACATCTACAGGAACACAACTGTGATGGATTCTAGAAGACAAACTGAATTCATTCGCTTCTTAAAAGAAGATATAGCCATTGATACTGCTGAACTTCAACTTGCCTTACGCCATCCAGAACAGACTCTTGGTTTATTACCGATGATTCTCTGGCAGTACGGGCTAGTGAATTTAGCCCAACTAAACCAAATTTTCGACTGGTTGGAAAAATAAGCTGACTCAGCGTTGGGTTGAACCTGTCTGTACTAGAGTTGAGGGGGCGACGAGCTAGCTAAAGTGCTTGCTGTATAAGAGCCATAGCTCTTAAGCCTTTGCGATAAAATGCCTGCTTATTGCGAATGGATTTGATGAGTTCTTCAACCCATACGTGACATTCATGAAAGGCAACTA
>DATNQH010000264.1:0-4945 GCA_036704105.1 Leptolyngbyaceae cyanobacterium
CAATAATAAATTAGGTAGTACGTACTTTTTTCACTGCTTCAGAAACGGGGTAAGGGAAAAGGAATCTGTTTGACTTATTTATTAATCTTCAATTGAAAATCTTAATATCTAGCTTTTGAGTAAAAGTTTATTGCTGGCATCTAGGAGCGATTATGATAGTGCCACAGGTTGCAGGTATATTTATTTACCCAATTAAATCCCTAGATGGAGTTGCTGTATCTGAAGCAACTGTACTAGGAAGTGGTGCTTTAAGAGGCGATCGCACGTTTGCTATATTTGACGCACAAGGCAATTTTGTCAATGGTAAGCGTAACGCCAAAGTTCATTTGTTGCGATCGCGCTTTGAGAATGATTTCACAATCCTCTCGCTTCAAATTCAGGGAACCGAGCAACAATTCGTTTTTGACTTAGATAAAGAACGATCTGCTTTAGAAGCTTGGTTGAGCGATTATTTCGGTTTTCCTGTTAAAATCGAGCAAAATACTGTAACTGGTTTTCCTGATGATACCAATGCATCAGGGCCAACTATAATCAGCACGGCAACTTTGGAAACAGTTGCATCATGGTTTCCTGGCGTGAGTGTAGAGCAAATGCGACTGCGCATGAGAGCGAATATAGAAATTGGTGGAGTAGCCCCATTTTGGGAAGATGGGCTATTCACTGTAACTGGTAACACTGTCAAATTCCAAATTGGAGATGTAATATTTGAAGGGATAAATCCTTGCGCTCGTTGCATCGTACCTACACGCGACGCAATTACAGCAGAAGCATATCCCAAATTTCAAAGAACGTTTGTTATTAAGCGTAAAGAGACATTACCATCTTGGGTAGAAACCTCACGCTTCGATCATTTTTTCAGATTAACCCTCAACACCAATGTACCTGCATCCGAAGCCGGGAAGATTTTACGGTTGGGAGATGAAGTTAAGGTTGTTGTAGAGTAAACACGCCACGAAAAATTTTATATAGGTGGGAAACTCAAACCTTGCAAATTTTGTCCAACTTCTTCCTCAGTTAATTCTTTACTTTGAACCAAAACACCAAATCCGCCTAATCCTTGGGGATTTATTAATTGATGCAAAGCTTCTCGGCGGCGTAATATTTCTTGGATGGATTGACCAGTAATATTAGAAACAGCAGCAATACGATCGCCTATCCCTAAAGCCATCAAAAATAATCCCTGCTGGGTAAAACCGACTTTGTGCAACCCACAGCGATCGCCCCAACGCTCTAAGGCAGTAAAATCAACATGAGCAGTAATATCTTGTCGCCCAATATTAATGTAGGGGTTGTCATGGTGACGGTGCTGGTAGTAGCACTGTAACGTACCTTGCGATCGTGTCGGGCTGTAATAACGGCTAGCCGAATAGCCATAATCAATCGTTAATACATATCCCCGCTGTAGCTTCTCTCCTACCATTTTCAGCCAGTCTAATGCAGCTAAATTTACCTCGCTGCGATAGCCATCTGGATAAGCGCTAGATAGTAATTTGATATCTACCAAATCGAAATACTTAGCCAGTTCAGGTGTAGAAAGTTCGTCTATAACTTCTATAAATTCCATCTCCCCCTTCCCTGAAAGGGAAGGGGGCTGGGGGGTTAGGTTCTTAGTTGTTATATAAATTTCTCGCAACCGCCCTTGTTGTAGACTAACCTGATGTACTGGCAATGCATCGACTAACTCATTTGAAAAAAAGCAGCCAGTAATTGAGTTAGTTGATATCTCTTCTAAATTGCACCAACATAAAGAAAACTCCTGCAAGCGTTGCTGTTGTTCTTGCCTTAAAGCAGAAGATTTTTCAACAATAGTATAATCCAATACAGCAAAAAAGTTTGGATAGTGCTGCTTGAGGTATTTAAGTAGATCTCCTGCCAGAATACCTTGACCTGCTCCCATTTCAACAAGCGAAAAAGGTGCTGGTTTCCCTAAAATCTCCCACATTTGGACGAATTGTTTAGCTAACAACTCGCCAAAGTCAGCACCTAGAAGGGGAGAAGTGAAAAAATCGCCCTGCACTCCGATTTTTTCAGTCTTGGTAGCATAGTAGCCATGTGCTGGGTGATATAGCACCATGTCCATATATTGGGCAAAAGTAATTCGGTGCTGCGGGCTTTCGGCAATACGACTTGCTAAAGCCTCACACAACAACGAATTAGAATCATTAAATAATGGTGTGTTCATCGAAAATAGGAAAAAGGGGAAATTATGAATGATGAATTATGAATGCTAAATGATGAAATTTCAATTCATAATTCAGCATTTAGCATTCAGCATTCAGCATTACACTCGCCCCTCTTATTAGCGGTCTACAGATCCCATGATGATATCAACACTACCTAAGATCGTCACAATATCAGCGACTTTCACACCCCGCATGATTTCAGGGATGATTTGTAGGTTGTTGTAATCAGCAGGGCGAATCTTCCACCGCCAAGGGAAGACGTTATCATCTCCAATCAAATAAATTCCTAACTCTCCTTTTCCACTTTCAACCCGTGCGTAATACTCACCTTTGGGCATTTTGAAGGTTGGAGAAATTTTCTTACCAATATATTGGTAATCAAACCCGCCCCATTCTGATTTTGCTCCTTCTAGCATTCGCTTGGCTTCTAAGTTCTCATAGGGGCCGCCTGGAAGTGCTTTTAGTGCTTGACGCAAAATTTTAACTGATTCGCGCATCTCACGAATTCGGACTAAGTATCTAGCGAAGCAGTCACCAGCGGTTTCCCAGTGAACTTCCCAGTCGAAATCGTCATAACACTCGTAATGATCGACTTTACGCAAGTCCCACTTCACACCACTAGCCCGTAGCATCGGGCCAGAAAGCCCCCAATTAATTGCGTCTTCGCGGCTAATCGTACCGACACCTTCTACCCGACGGCGAAAAATGGGGTTATCAGTGATCAAGCGTTCGTATTCGTCTATTTTGGGCAGCAAGTAGTCGCAGAATTCGTGACACTTGTCAACCCAACCATAGGGTAGGTCGACAGCAACGCCACCGATACGGAAGTAGTTGTTGTTCACCATGCGATAACCTGTAGCAGCTTCCCACAGGTCATAAATCATTTCCCGTTCCCGGAAAATGTAGAAGAAGGGAGTTTGTGCGCCAACGTCAGCCATGAATGGGCCTAGCCAAAGCAGGTGGTTAGCAATCCGGTTCAGTTCCAGCATGATGACGCGGATATAGCTGGCGCGTTTGGGAACGGGAATATCTGCTAGTTTTTCCGGGGCGTTAACTGTAACCGCTTCGTTAAACATCCCCGCTGCATAGTCCCAACGACTAACGTAAGGGACATACATGATGTTGGTGCGGTTCTCGGCAATTTTCTCCATGCCTCGGTGTAGGTAGCCGATGACTGGCTCCACATCCACCACATCTTCCCCATCCAGGGTGACAATTAACCGCATTACGCCATGCATGGAGGGATGGTGAGGCCCCATGTTCAGCACCATCGGTTCAGTTCTGGTTTCTAACCTTGCCATAGTCTGCGATCTCTCCTAAACCAAGATTTGGGTATTCTCACCCGTCTTTAATTGTGATTTTTTTAGTACCTTGTTGCGAACAAATTTTTTTGCCTACAACTAGTTAACAATAACAACGTTTACGCGCTTCCTTGGCCCATATCTGCTTTGTGCTTAAGTTTTATTGCATTTCTTTAATTATATGAACTCAAAGGGGGACATATGAGGGCAAGTTATAGAGATAAAGGCGATCGCATCTGTACAATGGCAAAAAGAACGCTGAAAATAATCCACTGTCAAGACATTGCTCGAAGATCAAAAAATTATCATCACTGACTCGCCAACACCATCTGATACAGAAGACTATAAGTTTGTGCATATTCCGGTTTTAAGCCGGGAATTGATTGCAGGTTTAGCAGTGCGTCCCGCTGGGCATTATTTGGATGCTACTGTCGGTGGTGGTGGTCACAGTCAATTAATTTTACAGGCAGCAACCGATGTAAAAGTGACTGCGCTTGACCAAGATGAGGAGGCTTTAGCTGCGGCTAAAACTCAACTAACTGCCTATGGCGATCGCATACAATTTTTTTCGAGTAATTTTGCTGAATATGAGCCAAATAATACATTGTTTGATGGTATAATAGCAGATATAGGTGTTAGCTCTTACCAGTTCGATACTGCTGAACGAGGCTTTAGTTTTCGCCATACAGCACCTTTAGATATGCGGATGGACAGGCGGCGATCGCTCACAGCAGCGGATGCGATTAATACCTGGGGCGAAAAACAACTGGCAGATATTTTCTTTAATTACGGTGAGGAAAGGCTATCGCGGCGGATAGCACGGCGAATCGTCGAGCAGCGCCCGTTTAAAACTACAACAGAATTAGCAGACGCGATCGCATCGAGCGTACCCCAGCAATATAGATATGGTAAGTCGCGCTCCAAGCGCCAAAAAACTATCCATCCTGCTACGCGCGTGTTTCAAGCGTTGCGAATTGTTGTCAATGATGAATTAACTGCTCTTGAAACCTTCCTCAATCGCGCCCCCTACTGGCTAAAACCAGGTGGCAGAATTGCTATCATTAGTTTTCATAGTTTAGAAGATCGGTTAGTCAAGAACGCACTACGATCCTCAGCTATATTGCAGGTATTAACTAAAAAACCAATTATTCCACAGGCTGATGAATTAGAGCAAAACCCTCGTTCTCGCTCGGCTAAGTTGCGAATAGCACAAAGACAAGAGTAAAGGATGAAGTATGAGTAGAGACGTAGCAGTGCTACGTCTGTGAAGTATAAAGTGAAAAGACAGGAGCATGGTAATAGAATAACTAATTAATGCAACGGTAGTGCTAAACAGGAAAGGATAATCTGGCTGGCAGAGAGGCATTGTAGTAATGGATGAAATTCCAAATCGCACTAACGTGGTTGTCTACCTTTTTGGAAAACGATAAGGTTTTTCTGACCAAACGAGATACCCGTTGC
>DATNQH010000265.1:0-15574 GCA_036704105.1 Leptolyngbyaceae cyanobacterium
AAAGTAGCGCTGAAGCTAGTACTTTCTAGTATTTTTATATTAATTAATAGCTATTTGGTGATGTAGATATTCAATTATTAGATTTATACCGGATTTAGTAAGCTTAGTTAATCAATATCTAGTTATCTTGTAATCAAGCTATTTAGATATAAAGTTAGAGAAACTACGTATACAAAATAAGGGCTGAAACAGTGTTTGCGTCTTGCTTTTAACCAATAAACTGAAAATTATTACACCTTGCTAAAGACATAGATTATTTATCCTGAGACATAAATTCTCAAGAAATCCCTTGACTTCTATGGGGATCAGATGTTTTAGTTTTGAACGTACATCGATGAAAAACTTTCTGTTTGTTTAGTATAAAACCGGACATCGATGCAGATATTTCTGTTGAATTTAGAAGCAAGGAATCCATTAGCATGAATCAAAACCCTTGGTTTCATCAGGGCGCGAAAAAAGTTTTGCAAACTTTCAGTATTATGGCTATGTTGTTGATGCCAACAGCTGCGCTTGCCGATCCTCCAGGTGATGGATGGCAGATGAAATTCAGCGATGACTTCAATGGTTCAGACCTTGATACCTCCAAGTGGAGTCCTTGTTATTTCTGGGGTTCACCATCAGGTTGCACTAATGGTGGTGCTGGCGAGTTGCAATGGTTTCAATCAGATGAAGTATCACAAAGTGGGGGGATTTTGCGTTTAAGCGCTCATAAGCGCCAATCAAATGGCAAAGAATACACCTCTGGAATGATTGCTTCCCATGATAAGTTTGCATTTCAGTATGGCTATGCAGAGTTTCGCGCTAAGGTGCCAAAAGGCAATGGATATTGGCCAACGCTTTGGCTGCTTCCACAAAGTAAAAACTGGCCACCAGAACTAGATGTCGCAGAATTTGTCGGCAGCAATACCAACAACGTACACATGACGCTGCACTACAACAGTGGTGGAAAGCAAAGCTCAACTGGCTGGTGGGGCGGTATTGACTTTTCTGCCGATTTTCACACCTATGCAGTAGAATGGGCCCCAGACAAGATCGTTTGGTATGTAGACGGTGTTGAGCGTCGGCGCTATACAGGAGAAGGTATTCCCCAAGAACCAATGTATCTTTCAGCCACTCTCGCACTCGGTGCAGCTTGGACAGTTCCTCCTGATGGTTCTACTCCGTTCCCTGGCTATTTAGAGATTGACCACATCAAAGTTTGGCAACGTTAACGTCACTAGTCTCTTTCTGTAACAAGATACGTCAAAGCTTGGCTTTGTGTCATCGAATTTTTGCCTCTACTTGTGTATAGATCCACTGCTGACAACTAGTTAAACTTGAATGCAGCATTATTGGCTTTACTTGAACCAGTGCTATGCTTGGGACTCTGCAACTTCCGAACCCCAGCCAACTACCAGTGTTTACCACACTCGTACTAGTACTATCCTGGCAAGCTAAGGTTAAAAACACTCTTTAGATAGAGTGAATCAAGTGTTGCACTCAAGGAAGCAAAAGCATCAGGTGACAAAACAGTAAAAAATGTCAGTAGTGAAGAAACGGAGTTTTTGAGGCAAAACAGATAGGGCAAGCTAGTAGACTACAGGTTTCTGCCTAAAGTATTAGCGACGCAGTTATTCAAACTGCAACGGAATCGCCCAATAAGATTGAAACAATTAGCTGCGATTGTGCCAAAACTGATTCGATTGGAAAGCATTGGCCACAGTTGCAGCCATTTCACATCCTGACTGCTAACTCAAAGACAAGCAAACTTAGTTCGTGTTGACTATGGTAGACTTACGCTTAGTTTAGTAAGGCAGTTAAAGAAATATCTCTACCATTAGTCGCGTATTCATGGCATTAGCTATCTTAGGAGAAATTCATGCATAATTCTTTGTTTGCACTCCGGTGGAAAAACCTTCCAACTTACTACTTAAACTTAGTCGGCGCTTGTTCAGTGACTCATCAGAGCAAGAAAGATTTATTCAAGCTTTAATTCATCCTAAATTATCTCGCTCTTGCATTATTTGGTGTCAGAACAAACCAACAGTTTTACCCTTGTCTGTTGAAACTGCTACTTTTTGGCAACCACCTTTTGTAGATTGTTTATCTGTAGGCGAAAAACCAGGACAGCATTCTTTGCATGACAGTGGTCATTACTACTGTTTAGACTTTTCTTCTATATTTGCTGCTTCCACATTTTTGACAATTCCAACGCCAGTACATTCAGTTTTCGATATGTGTGCTGCACCAGGAGGGAAGAGTATTTTTGCCTGGAGAGCATTACGCCCAGAATTATTAATGTGCAACGAAGTAATTGGCAAACGCATAGGTATGCTAATTTCTAATTTAAAACGTTGCCATATTAGTCCATCGATTGTATTGAGTACTGACTCAGATATTTTGGCACAACTAATACCTGGAACTAGCAATTTGGTAATTGTAGATGCTCCTTGTACTGGTCAATCTTTATTAGCAAAAGGAGGCAAAGCTCCTGGGTGTTTTCATCCAAATTTAATTAATAAAAATGCTAATAGACAAAAAAGAATTATAGCTAACTCAGCGCAAACAGTTTCCCCGCAAGGCTATTTAGCTTACATGACCTGTACATATTCGTTAGAAGAAAATGAACAAGTCTGTGAATGGTTTTTAGCAAAATTCCCCCAATTTCAACCAATAGTAATTTCACATCTAGCAGCTTATCAATCTCATCTGTCTAATATCCCTTGTTATCGGATTTGGCCTCAAAACGGACAGGGTGCAGGCGCATTCACAGTACTATTTAAGAATAATACAGATGGAAAACCGAATCAGCTAAATCCAGATGATTTAACTCAACATGGTTTAGTTAGTAAAATTTTTGCATAAGTCATTAGCATTAGAGTAGATATATAACCTATCAATATACAAAAGGTGATAATGTCTACTTTTGTCATTTGCCCTTGACAATGCCCTTGACTGTATCAACAATATCTCCTACGCCTGGGTGTAAATGAGTATATATATATACTTAACTTATACGAATTGGTTATTAGTGGCAGCAGGTGTGGTTTTCAGCTCTGGCTGCCTAATCAACGTATAATTTACAGCTTGAATTTATTTATACAATATGCTAACCTTTAACTACTGTAAAGGGCAAATATTGGATTCTAAAAAATAGTAGAAAATTATACGAAAAATTCAGTAGTCGGCAACAAATATAGCCTTTGTGTACCTTTCTATTAAACAATTTCCGCTGCTCAAAGTACTCTGAAAGCTTCATTAATCGACAATTTCTTTCAAAGCGATTAGCCTAATTTTTTAGAAAGCTTGTAGCCAGCAGAATCAACGCCATCATTTATTTGAGGTGTAGAGATGGAACCAGAGACTAATAAAAAAAATCAATCTCGTCGAGAGAGTAACCAGGAGAGTAGGCCTATTCAAGAAATTAGGAAAAACTCTTCGCAGCAAAAAAAACAAAAATTTTTCGGGAATAGATATTTAAAGACTAGAACATTTCAAGAAAAATTTACTCTTTACACTGATGAAAAATTGTCTTTGTTGCGAGTAATTTTAAGCCTTACAAGGACACTCATTCTGGGAGTTATTCCCTGGGCATTATTATGGGGAGTATATGGCGTAATAGTTTCATATCTTACTCATCATAAGCACCTAGTAGTATTTAACGACATTAAAGCTCTTCCCAATCTTGTCCTGTGTCTCAACCTTGTCCTGAACTTACTATTAATTTTCCGAACTAATGCAGCCCAAGAACGTTTTTGGGAAGGGCGTAAGTTGTGGGGAGGATTAGTCAACACAGTTCGCAACTTGACTCGAAAAATGAGCATCATAATTGAAGAACAGGAGCCACCAGACCGAGTAGAAAAAGAAGCAACAATGCAACTAGTAATTGCGTTTGCAGTAGCAATGAAGCAGCATCTGCGAAGAGAACCGCCCAATTCTGAATTAGCCTTCTTAATGTCATCTTCTCAGTATCACGAACTGCAACACGTTAATCATCCCCCGCTCAAGATAGCTTTGTGGATTGAGGATTATTTGCAGTATCAGTATAAGCGTGAATATATTGATGTCTATCAGTTAACTGCTTTAAATAAATTGCTCGATGAAATGGTGAATATTTTGGGTGGCTGTGAGCGCATTTTGAGAACACCAGTACCCTTAGTGTATACCATTACTCTTAAGCTATTGTTTGTAATTTATTTCCTAGTGCTTCCTTGGGAAATGGCACACGGTCTAGCTTGGTGGACTGGACCACTATTAGCTATTTTGTGCTTCATCTTGCTTTCTATTGACGAAATAGCGACGGAAATTGAAGAGCCTTTTGGGTCTGGTTCAAACGACTTACCTTTGGATATCATTTGCATATCAATGCAGCGCAATTTTGAATATCTGTACCTTCGCTCCCCACTAGTTAGACAAAAATAAATCAGATTTCTGCTTGCTTCAGGCTAGTTCTTTGGTTTAATGATCGCCTGCTAAAAAATTGAGCGATCGCATTTACTGTTATATTTCAAACGCGATCAGTTCTTTTAACTGCCCTTTTTGCCCACTTGACTTGGTGCAAGAGGTGCGGTCTGATTCCTAAAACAACCTTAAACCATAATCGGCTAATAGCCCTGTGTTAACCTCGCGTGTAGGAGCGAGCTAGCCATTCCTCAGTATTATTAGTGATTTTGACTGAATTAATTATGCCACTATTTGCTTCCTAACCTGTTTCAGTAGGTATTTTAGTTTATTTAGCCTCAAAGTAACTAATAGTACTTCGTCTGAGATAGACCCAAGGGAGGACGCTACTCTGAGTCGAGTATGGGTAGTATTCTTTTAAACTCAGTCAAACTCCCAAAAAAGGTAGGTGAAGTTGCAATCATAGTAAAAAAAAATCTTTTGAAATAATATATACTAGTAAATCTACTGACGTTAAGCTAAGCTGTAAATTACTACTTGCTTTGTAACAGTGGTAAAAACATTAATGTCTCACCAAAAACTAATCGTATTTCTCAGCTAGAAATACGAGCAGTTGTTGTTATTGATGCTAAGCATACTAGGTAACTAGCTTGTGTATAAGATCTGAGCAATTATTATTTGTATTAATTGCTACAATAGCGAACCTAGTCAAAATATCGCATTACTTATAAGCTGCTAGTAATACCGTAAGAATAATCAACCTATTTTGGTTGGGACAACCGATATTATCTATAGTGTTACACTTACCAATAATGAAATTGTTAAATTAGTTTAAGAGTTGACAGATATGTTGCACAACTAATAGTATAGTATGGCATTTACTAGAGGGATAAATGTAAAGATAAGCAAGTGATATCAGGTTGAAAAAAGAAATTACGCCAGGTTTCTGCAACAAGTAGCGACTTATCGTTAATAGCCAATATAAGGCTAATGATATTTCAGCGTGTAATTACGTCCAAATCATGTTGGAATCGACTTCAATAGTTTGTTAGATATAGTGGAGTCAAAACTAAATAAAGTAAATATAGACTCTGGAGCTTAAATAGTTGAGTTCAGTTAGGGAGCAAACAAAAATGAATAGAGTCAATTTGCTAAGCATTGAGTTTGATAACCTTTCCCTTAAACAGTTATTAAAGGGACTAAAATCTGGGATTGTGTTTACGCCTAATGTAGATCATCTCATGAAGCTACAATGCGATCGCGATTTTTTTAAGGCTTATCAAATTGCTGACTATAAATTGTGTGATAGTAAAATATTAGTTTATGCGTCGCACTTCTTAGGTACGCCAATCAAGGAAAAAATTTCAGGCTCTGACTTTTTTCCGGCGTTTTATAACTATCACAAAAACAATGAGAAAATTAAAATATTTTTGCTTGGAGGACACAAAGGAGTTGCAGTTAGGGCACAAGAAAGAATCAATAGAAAAGTTGGCAGAAATATAGTTGTAGCAGCCTATTCTCCGTCGCTTGGGTTCGAGGATAATGAACAAGAGTGTGCCGAAATAATTGAAATGATCGATAAATCAGAAGCTACCGTTTTGGCTATTGGAGTGGGAGCGCCAAAACAGGAGAAGTGGATTTATAAGTATAAAAATCAGCTGCCCAAAATAAATTTTTTTTTTGCAGTCGGCGCAACAATAGATTTTGAAGCAGGCAATGTAAAAAGAGCGCCCAAATGGATAAGCGAAATCGGTTTTGAATGGTTATATAGGCTGATATCTGAGCCACAAAGACTCTGGAAGAGGTACTTAATAGAAGATTTACCCTTTTTCTGGTTGATTCTTAAGCAGAAACTAAATTTATATTCAACACCTATCAAGTTTTCAACACCAATGAAAGAGGAACAGCTATACGAGTAAGGTGAGTGAAGCGAGAAGGAAAATAAGAAGCAAAGTATCTTTAATTAGTCAGAGCCACAGGCAAACAGCTAACATATTAAATAACTGTTTAGTATTGCTGAGCTTAAATATCTATTAATAAAATGAGTTAGCTAGGCATTGTTGTGCCTAGCTAAACAGATATTAAGTTAGTGGAGATTATAGCGCTAGTACTACCCGATTAATTATTGACCTACAGCATTTTACTTAGGTAGTAGTTTGATGTAGTCGAAGACAGCTTTATATCCTTGGCTGCTGGGGTTTTTACCAGTTACGGTAAATTTAAAGGAATAATGACCGGGAGAGTTGAATTTTATATTCCCCATATCTAATTCTACCGAACTAGCTGCATCAGCAGAGTAGAGATCTTGGGGACTACCGTAGTTAACTCCATTCACCGACATCTGGACTATCCCTCTTCCAGTTGCTTTCTTCGAGCCTACCTTAACATTGAAGGTTCTGCCTTCAGGTACATTCACGGTGTAGGTGACAAAATCATTTGCTGCTTGTGCTTTAAGCGAAGTACCTACTCCTTGGCTCAACTTTGTATCCAAAAAGGTAGAGTGGTCAGCACTAGACTTAGCCTCAATAGGTAAACCTTCAGTTTCTGAGATAATTGGCGTTAAAGTTTGTGTCGATGGACTGGATTTGTGCCGCCAAACTTTAATGTAGTCAATGTCAAAATAGTTAGGAAATGGAGTAGTGGAGTCGGGTGGAAAGTTTGACCAAGCCTTACCTAAAGCATTAGTAGCCATCAGATACATGGGATGGTTTGGAATGGTAGCAGTGTCGGTATAGCGCTTATACTCAACTCCATCGATGTACCAAACAAGGCTATCTGGTTCCCATTTCAATCCAAATGTGTGGTAATCCGCAGAAAAGTCAGGACCGCTCCACCAGGTAGATGTGCTTAGGTGAGGGCTAGTAGGAGTTGAATAGTGTAAAGTCATGTGCATACTCTTGGTGTCAGAACCCAAATATTCAGCAATATCGATTTCTGGGGGCCAAATTTTCTTCTGCGAACCAAGCCAAAATGTCGCCCAAAAACCATTACCTTTAGGGAACTTAGCGCGCATTTCAGCATAGCCATATTGAAATGCATACTTATCGTAGGATGCAACCATGCCGGATGTATAATCAAATCCGTTCATGCTCCGCTTTTGAGCGCGTAAACGCAGAGTGCCATTGTCTACAATGATGTCATCGGGCTGGAACCATCCCACTTCACCAGCTCCACCGTTTGTGCAACCTTTTGAAGTACCCCACCAATAGCAGGGACTCCACTTATTATTATTAACAGTTGTGCCATTGAACTCCTCGCTGAATGTCTGCACCCAATTATTACCATCATTAGGAGGCGCAGCAAGTACGGCTGCTGGGCTAAACAAAATAGCTAGACCACTTAGAGCTTGTAGAGTTTTTGTAGTACATTTACGAAGGAAAAGAGTGCGTTGCATGAGGATTGTCCTGTAAATAAAATAGGTGGTTGTGAATCGAAATATCGATTCAGAGTAAGTAATTAAATTGATTCAATACACAGATAAAAATTGTTGACTTATGCTGCCAATCAGCTAAAGCCACAGCTAGATAGAGCCGTTACACGAGCTAGTTATATATCTGCAAAATTGAAAATTGCAATATAAAACTTTACTTATTAATCCAGCGCCAACATTTAAGAGCAAATAATCCAGCATCCTAATGAGTTATTAACTTAGTTTAGGTAAGTCAAGTTTTTCGCTTAGCTATATCTAAACATTTGTCTTTTGTTTGCATTGATTTCGTAAAACCATCTAAAAACAAAGTTAATGGTTTTTCAAAGCTTTTCCCAGCGCAATCTTACTGAAATATGAACAAAAGAAGTTTTACGGATGGTTTGGGCTTAAAAGAAAAAAAGTGTAGAAAATGACTATAGTGAATGTACTGGAAACAGAAAAGATTGATAGCCTGCTTTTATAACTAGCTTTACTAAACTTCTGTTCTAATTGCTTAGACTAAATGTCGTTACGTAATTAGCCAACATTGTATTGATAAGAAATTAATATTTTACGTATACTACTGATTTTGGATTAAAAAAATATATAGATTTAGTTTGGCTTCCAGTATGAATTGCTCCAGAGTAAGAGATGTAGAGTTTGACAAGCACTGGAACTTACTTAAGTTATAAGTATGTGATTTCTACTGTACTTAAACTACAGTTAGATAAATGTATATATAAAAAGTTACTATGAAGTAACTACTCAGACGAGTAGTTGATATAGCAATCCTATTTGATTTCTGAACTTCGAGTGTGGGTGGCAATCCGCGGTGTGGTGGTAATACCAAAACGAAGCCCAATATTACTAGGTTTGGTGGGCATTGCCGGGCTACTCAGACTGAGTAGTTAATAACATATTTTTGAGTGTCTTGCCGTTAGCTAGGTAAGAGTTTGACAATTAAAAGCTCTTATTTTCTTTTATTAGTAACGTTAAATATGCATTAATATTAAATGCAGTGGTTTGTATCGTTCTAGCAAAGAAATGAAAATGACTGCTGAACAGTGAATGAGCCGCAGAAAAACTAATAAGGAACGATCGCTCTGACTGATTTTGCTTAAGGCTTGATTACTGCTATAATGACGAAAATAAAAAGAGTGTAGAGCTAGGCGATCGCAGGCATAAGATTATTTGCTAAAATTTGCCTTAAAATTAGTCCTTAAGAAGTTTTCTAGACAGCAGGCTTATTTGTCTAGTTTACCAACGTTCTTAAAATAAGCCTGCCTTTTTTAGCATAACGCTGAAACTTAGATTCTTTTAAAGTGGACATGAAGGTAGGGAATTTGATGTTAGTGCTTTTCCTGCCTTATATGTCCTATTGTATAAATTATTATTTATATCGGTAATGTTTTTAAAGCCTCGCAATTCCATATGACGATCTTCCCAGGCTAATTTTTAATGGAATTAAAACAATATCCGCTTGAGCGATGATGTTATAGAAGCCTGCGTTCTTAACAGAATTGTGCGCTTTTTCTATCCCCAACAAATGAACCACTAGTCTCACAGTTACAATTGCACGGCGGGCAAAATTTAGCAGCCGCTCACATATTTTTACTTCTAACCAATAGGATTACATCTACATCTTTCAATTGTGAATTGTTATGCCATATATATTTCGTACATACCAGTAATTTTATGGCTGCACTTTATTAGTAAAATATCCAAAATTGGAAAGATTAATTCCCGATTTTTTCTAATGTTATGTCGCTATATTCTTACTACTATATAAATAGGTACTTTTTACTTAAAAGAAATTTATCTTAGAGAAGTTATTGTAAATTGAGCCAGTAAGCTTTTATTGATTTAATTTAATTGTTACTGTAATTACATCTTGAGCAGGCTAAGTGTATTTATTTAAAATGCATTTTTGGCTGGAGGAAATGTATATCAGTGGTATTATCGAGTAAACGGGCGAGATCCCGACATCTGTAGTAATACCACACTCCACCCACCCAACAAAAAGTTGAGCTATCAATCTTCGTGCCTTAACTGCCATGCAGCACCAAAAGCTGCTCCTGCTCCTGCTATTAAACCCGTACTCATTCCCTGTAGAGTTTTAATTGCTGGGCTTTGAGTCAAACATTCAGTGGTGATGTTGGTGTCTTGCATACATTGATTACTCTCTGCCCAACTTGCAGTACCTCCAAGAATGACACCAGCAGCACTACAGGAAACAACTAGAAGCAAGAGGCGCTTTGTTTTTCTATCCATAGATAGATGCGTAAACTTTAATAAATTTAATTCTTCTTCATCATCATACCTGAATACTAGTTTTTACAACAGTAATTGTACGTAAATTCGACTACCTGTGTTGGAGCCAATATCGAGAAGTGATGCCAGAAGCGTCTTTAGAGGACAGAGTGCAGGGCTTTTCAGCCACAAGTTACTCAATTTTAAAGTTGAATGGTATGCGAGCGTAGACGTTTAAAGGATCGTTCATTGTTTGTAGAATAGCGATCTCATCTCGGAGTTTGTAGACTTCAGCCGCGATCGCATCTGGCGCTGTAAGTTGACTGGAAGAGTCTTCTTTACTAAAGATAGTTCTAACCTCACCAGATAGCTTTCCTAGCAGACGTTCTTCCAAGGTACGGGCTTCAGGATACTCTTCCAGTTTCCAATCATCTCCTAGTTTTGCTTGCCCCGCCGCATACTCAATGGCAGCATCAAGACCACCAATTTCATCAACTAGACCAATCTGCTTAGCTGTCACGCCAGACCAGACTCGGCCTTGGGCAATTTGCTCTACAGTTTGCTGAGGTAGGTTTCGCCCCTGAGAAACCTTATTCAGGAATAAGCCATAAATGCGGTTAACAGCACGTTGAACAATTGCTAATTCCTGGGGAGACTTGGGGCGAGAAACTGTTTGAGTATCAGCATATTTACCAGTTTTAACTACATCCCAAGTAATGCCATTATTATTTGCTAGCTTCTGGATATTAGGCAGTTGCCCAAATACACCAATAGAACCCGTGATCGTATTTGGCTCAGCAAAAATCCGGTTAGCATCGGTAACAATCCAATAGCCACCCGAAGCAGCGACATCACCCATAGAGACTATAACTGGTTTGACCTGACCTGTGAGTCGCACTTCCCGCTGAATTACTTCTGAAGCAGTAGCACTACCACCAGGACTGTTAACACGCAGTACAACAGCCTTGATATCATCATCTTGTCTGATGCCTCGGAAAAGTTTGGCAAAGCGATCGCCCCCTACTTGTCCAGCACTACCTTGACCGTTAACAATCTCACCGTCTGCATAGACAACAGCAATGTTATTTTTGGAGTTGCGCTCTACACCTAGAGATTTCCCTGAAACTTCAGTGTACTTAGCCAAACTAATTTGACGGAAGGTTTTATTTTCTTTATCCTCTCCGGTTAACTGCTTCAACTGCCCCAATACTTCGTCAAAATAGCCGACTTTATCGACTAGACCTTGCGTTTGGGCTGGATCTGCTTGCAACAAAGCTTGATTATCTGCGATCGTCTGTATCTTTTCTGGGCTTAATTTACGGCTGTTGCCAACAGTTCTACGCCACTCTCCCCAAACATCATCTAATAATTTCTGCGTTTGTTGCCGATTTTCTGGACTCAAGTTGGTACGTATAAACGGTTCAACCGCGCCCTTGTACTTTCCAACTCGAACTACCTGAACGCCAATGCCATACTTTTGCAATGCTCCAGCAAAAAATATAGGCTGGGAACTCAAACCATTGATTTCTAATGCCCCAAGCGGATTGAGTACAACGGTGTTTGCAACCGAACTCAAATAATATTCCTTTTCTCCCCAGTCTGTGCCATAGGCAACGATGGTTTTACCAGCATCGCGGAACCTTTGGAGTGCTTGACGTACTTCCTTAAGCGTAGCGTAGCCATTACCGCTTGCGTCTGAACTTTGACTGCCATCAAGGTAGATCCCGACAATTCGCGGATCGCGCCGCGCCTTTTCCAAGGTATCGAGAACGCTACGTAGGGCGATCGTGCGGCTGTCATCGCCTGATAGAGCTTGCTGAAGTAGGCTGCTGGTACTGGAGTTAGATGAAGCATCAGTGATATTTAGGGATAAGTCATAAACCAGCACTGACTTTTCCTTGACTTGCGGTTGCGTATCTCTCGATGCTAATAAAGTCAGCATCAAGACAAGTCCAGTTACTCCAATACCGCAAAAAATGAATAGTCCGAGTAGACTGCCGACGGCGCTTGCAAAGGTTTGTTTGAGAAAGTTACGCATTTAACAGGGGCTAGAGGCTAGGGGCTAGGGGCTAGAGGCAAATGCAGCAATGATGAATGCAGCAATGATAAACACTTTTTTCATAATTCATCATTCATAATTCATCATTATTCTATGCGCTGCAAGGTTCCTGAGTGCTGTAGTTGCTCTAGGTTAGCATTGCCAGTACAAAATAGCACAGTGCTAATTTCCGCGATTAACACTTCCACTAGGTCGTGAAGTGCTGCTTCTGATTCGCTTGCGGCTTGTAAAAAGGGCAAAGCAAGACCAGCGATATTCGCTCCCAAGGCGATCGCTTTTGCCACATCTAAGCCGTGACGCAATCCCCCCGAAGCAATCAAGGGAATTTTTGGTGCTACTGCCCTCACACTGGTAATACACTCAGCCGTTGGTAGTCCCCAATCAGCAAAAGTCATTCCTAATCGGCGTTGCAAAGAGTTTTGCCCCCGGCGGCTCTCCACCTTTGCCCAAGATGTGCCACCAGCACCAGCAACATCTATCGCTGCTACTCCCGCTGCCATTAGTTTCTGCGCCATTGCGCCTGAGATACCATTACCTACTTCTTTGGCAATTACAGGCACTGCGAGTTTAATGCACAATTTATTTATTTTGTCAAGTAGTCCATGAAAGTTAGTATCACCTTTGGGTTGAATGCACTCTTGTAGGGGATTGAGATGCAAAATCAAAGCATCAGCTTCTAGCAAGTCAACTATACGTAGGCATTGATCGATACCGTAGTCGTAGTTAAGTTGAACAGCACCGAGGTTAGCAAATAATAGGATATCAGGAGCAAGCGATCGCACGGCAAAAGTTGAGGCAACTTGAGGCTTTTCCACTACCACCCTTTGGGAACCTACACCCATTGCGATTTTATAGTGTTGGGCAACTGCTGCCAGACGACGGTTAATAATTCCCGCTTCTTCGGTACCGCCAGTCATAGAAGAAATCAGCAGTGGTGCTAATAGCTGTTTCCCCAGGAACGTAGTTGTTAAATCAATTTCCTCTAAATCTAGTTCTGGCAAACAACAATGAGTGAAGCGATAGCGTTCCAGTCCGTTGGTGTTGGCATGGAATTGTACATCTTCCTCTAGGCAGATGCGGATGTGATCGGCTTTGCGAGTTTGGGTTGCTGCTGACAAGTTTGAAGGAAGGTTCACGAGTGAATATGAATCAAATTAGTATTGATTCAATTTTCTCAGTTTCAGGTGTACGATGAATGACACAAAGCTCGATCAATAACCCAAGGTCAGCGGCTTGTAAGTTGAGATGGCGATCGCGAAATTCGATCAAAGCAATAAAATCAGCAACTTGTTTGAGTTGTTCTTCGTTAAGCCTGTTTAATTCTTGTGTAATAAATTTTTTAGTGGGAAGCATTTTCAACTCTCCCAAGTTAGATAAATTATGGATTTAATACAAATTCTTGAGGCAATTGCTACTTCCACTGTCACATCTAGTGCAGGCTATCTCACTGTATAGCTGGTAGTCAATTATCAATTGTAGCGACATTGATATCGCTCGCTTCTGGGAACCTACTCGTGAGGGCTTTAGGGGAAGGTGGTTAATGCACTCCTATACAAACAAAACTATTGTGAGTAGTTGAACATGAATACGAATTTATTCTTAGGCAGAACCAATGTCGGCAGATAGAGTGGTTGGTTTTGCCACCCCTGTTTACTTTCACCTTTTTCGTACATAACAACGAGCGTGGGAACATCTGGGTATTTTTGTTTTGGCTTACTTATCCATGCACTTTGTGCAAAGCCAGAACCCTGCCAAGGTCTTATAAGTCTGTTTTCCAAGTCAAGCCCATTACCTTTTTTCCCTCGGTGGACATTGAGCATTCCCTTCTGGATACCTTCTACCTTCATTGCCTCAAGCGCCTCTTTAACTCGCTTGTCCTCCCACCGATGTCCGGGGCATAAGTTACTTGGCATATGTGAAAGGATCTTGACTAAGAAATCGATTTCTACTTCGTGATCTTCGTCATCGCCGTTGTATTTTTCCAAAAGCTTGTCGAGAGCTTCTGTATGTTCCCGTACTTCCGCAGCCTTCCAAAGCGGATCGCGGGGAAAAATAGATATTCCAGGTGAGAATGCACCAATTTCGGCTGGGTTCAAGATATTAGCACGAGTTGGTTTGAGTTTTCTACCAATCCAGACTGGCTTTATCTGAATGTTTTTATTGGGATCTTCACCAATTGCTTGGCGCATTCCCTCGTCAGATTCATGGATAGCGCGGAAGTCTTCTAAGATGTGCTGGGGTAAAAAGAGACGGGTAACGTCTTTAAGCTTCCGACGGTAGCCAAACATTCGTGCGTGTTGATGAACTGTATCCATCATTTTTTGCTTGGCATCGCGCCCATAATAGGTAATCATCAATCCGTCAATAGTCACACCGCGTCCCAAACGGTTGCCACCGATTAATATATTCATCCCTGGCTTATACTGCGGCTGTTTATTTGGGTTGTCTGCATTGATAACCTCTGGGATAGCATTCCGTAACTTTTGTTTTAGTTCTGCAGCAAACTCATTAAGTGGCGGCAAATCTGGAATAGTTTTTCTTAACTCGGTGTGAGCTGCATTAAGCCATCTCAATGCCTGCTCCTTTTTAGTTGGAGATAATCTGTCTCGTAGAGCCTTGTCAAGCTCAACAACAAAACTGCGGATAACTTCTTCTAAATTTTGATGGTTGATCCGCTTATGGCAAATATGAGCCAGAAAAGAGTAGGTTGCATCTTGAGCTTCTGGCGATCGCATTTTGTAAGTTGCACCCAGGAAGAAGCAACATAAAGCTAACCTAAGCCCAACTGGGATATCCCAACTATTACCAGGGTTGACTTCTCCACCTTTTAACTGCTCCAATTCTTCTGGATCGACTGTGTAGCAATGCTGACTACCAGGTTCAAAAAACAAATCTCCTCCCATGTAAGCCTCGCCTGGTTTGGAGAGAACACAGAAGGCTGGTTTACAAGGGTGATCAAGATTTTGGAGTAACAAACTCTGGGGAGTTGCCGTAATCTGTAAATAAATATGATTTGGGACAGCTTTCCGAATCTGACCAATCAAATCGAAAATTGAGCTATCGGGAACCGAATTTTTACCCCGCTTTGCCTGCTTTGCTTCATTCGTGTTCAGGCTAGCGTTGTCAGCTTCATCATCAAATATCAACCCAGGTACGCACTGAGCTTGAGCAGTCCTGAGAACAATAAGTAAGTTCTCTAGATGATGCACATTTTTTGTAGATACAAGGACAACACCTGTATCATCTATGTAATCTCGTAGTTTATCGCCAAATCTTATAGGATCGCGTCGCCATTGATCCCAATCATAAACAACTGGCCCACCTTCGCGCAGCTGAACCTTAAAACGGTTAGCAGTCTGTTTGCCCAGCCATGTGTTGTCAGAGGTCAAAACAATAAAGCAGCGGAATTTATTTGCTTCAGCCATTGCCAGTGTCGCAATGGTAGTTTCAGTCTTGCCACTTTGCACCTTTCCGTA
>DATNQH010000266.1:0-4512 GCA_036704105.1 Leptolyngbyaceae cyanobacterium
CTGACAAATATTTTTGAGTTTGTCATTGACTGACTGGTAGTGCCCTAAAAGTAATGATGCTAGAGTAATACCAGCTGCTACTGATTTATCTATCACGTCCCATGCCTGTTTGTCCCAATTGCTGTTGTCGCCGAAGTGTAAAGAATGGTCGAATCCACAATGGTAAACAACGATTTCTCTGCCATGAGTGTGGTCGGCAATTTGTTGAACATCCTCAGAAGAAAATGATCGATGGGGCAACACGGGAGTTGATTGACAGGTTGTTGTTGGAGAGGATATCACTTGCTGGGATTGCCCGTGCCGTCAAGGTCTCCGAGCAATGGCTACAAACCTATGTGAACGAAAAATATGCCTTGGTACCACGTCAAATTGATGTGAGTGCCAAAAAAAGGGGAGGTTAACAATTCAATGTGATGAGTTGTGGTCATTTGTCGATAACAAAGGCAACAAACAGTGGGTATGGTTGGCGCTTGATGCCGATACCCGTGAGATTGTCGGTGTCTAGATTGGGGCAAGAGATGAGGCAGCAGCCCGCCAGCTGTGGGAGTCTTTACCTGCGGTGTATCGACAATGCGCTGTCGCTTACACTGACTTTTGGCCAGCCTACACAGCCGTTCTGCCCTCGAAGCGACACCCTTGCCGTCGGAAAAGAAACTGGTAAAACAAGCGGTAGTTGAACGCTTCAACAACACTCTTCGTCAGCGTGTTTCTCGGCTAGTCCGGAAAACGTTATCGTTCTCGAAGTCATTAGAGAATCACATTGGTGCAATCTGGTACTTTGTTCATGCCTACAACAAATCATTACTTTTGTAGGACTACCCTGGTACTAAGTGGCAGCAGATAATGAATACCCTGAAAACTTTAGGCTTCGAGTTATACGTGCCGGAACTATCCCCTCCTAACGACGCGCAAAAACAGCCTTCTCAATGCCCATTCAGCAGGGTGAGCGAACAAGGCAAACACTTAGGGAGAGAATGAACTTTGATGCTGCAACGAGTTAGGCAGGGAATTAAGGTTCATCAGCAAGATTTGACTTTGTATAAAAAAGCAATTTTAATCCTAAAAGATCTGTAGTTGCTTGCAGTCTAAACGGCAATATTTTCTTTTGAGGAAGGAATAAAGATGAATCCCCCTTCATATACTTTAGGAATCCTAACAGCAGCTGTTGCTTTAGTCATGGGATTAGGTAATGGTAAGGCTGAGGCACAGAGCGCCGCTCAGGCTCAGACGCAGACTAGCTACGAATTTACTGCTACATACGACACGCTAGCCACGCTCGATCCTTCGTATAGACCAGACTTAGGCATTGGCAGGACAACCGTCACAGGTACGAGTACTGATGCCCCGTATGGCTTGACTACCTTTATCAGCAATACCTACAATCAGTTTGACCCTACTACCAACATATCCACCTTCAATGCCAATCCAGCCGCGTTTGGCTTACAAGGCGAACCAATACTCTCCGACAGATATTATGGCGGCAGCAATGAGTTATTTGGAACTGCTAGCGATCAAGCGACCTTCGACTTTCAACAAGGCACAGTATCGGGTGGTGGTACGATAACTATAACTGGTGGCACGGGGATATTTGAAAACGCCAGTGGCGCAATAACTTTTACTCAGAACGACAGGCTTACCAGTACGAATTTAACCGAGCCTTTTGCAGGTCGGGCTACACTGAATTTTTCCGTCCAAACGGCTCAAGCAGTACCAGAACCAAGTACCAACGCCACGCTGGCTGGTATTGGTTTAATCAGTACTGGTTTGCTGCTGCGCCGCCTTCGTCGTAGCGCTTCTATCTAATACTTAGACTAGTAGGTTATTGAGAGTTCGATTCAGTAAGGGCTGAGATCGAACTCTTATCACACTCCTTAACCATGGGGTAGACGGCTACAATAAAACGTAAGATAAAAAGATTTGTATTCTGTACTTTTGCGATTTCCTAATGCCTGCTCCCATTCGGATAGTCTTAACAGAGGAAGGAGAGGTCATGCAGGATAGAAGTTTTGGGCTGCTAAACTGAAGCATTGTATAGTCGATCAGCAGTAGTGCAATTGAATTGTCTTCTATGCGATTATGAGAAATCACATAAACATGGTTTGACAAGTAACCGTAGTCCTAGCTACTTTTGTCCCAAATGCCCACTAACGAAGGCCGCAGTAATAAGCGCCCTTTTCAGTCGGACTTGCGGAACAACGGCAGGATTGAGGCGGATGCGGACATCATTCTTTTCTACTATCGGAACATTACTACAACCCGTCTACTACCTCGCGTGGGGTAATGGAAGTTATTTGCACACTTGCAGCGTAATGGGACGACTGGAACAGTCAAGCTGCTGTTTGATGGTAACTTCAATCCGTTAGGCAATGCCAGGGGGGTAGCAGATAGGCGAGTGCGAGTGAAAGCAGTTAGAAACCCTTCAGGGCGCGCAAAAGGGCCACCGTAGAACATCACGCTTGGTTTCCAATAGCTTTCGTCAGCTTTTTAAGTTATTTAGCAGTATCTGTCGGTAATAGATGTAATAGCTTACCCTTTTCCACCTCTGACTTTAACTACACTTTCTTGACTCGGCAAGCAAAGCATTTGTATGCCTGCTGCCCTGAGAGATTGTCATAATACCTATCGTTTAACAACACATTAGCTGCTTCGTAGTAGGGAGTTCCAAGTTCCGAAGCCATTTTTTGCCCAGGCCCAAATGTGTGAGGAATGAAGATTGTATCCTCTCGAATCCCCGACCAGATTTGTGCAGTTCCAGTAATAGAGCCTCTGGGACTTTCTACTGCAATTAGCTCGCCATCTTTAATCCCCTCCTTTTGTGCTACTTGAGGATGAATTTGAATTAGCCGAATGCCATTCATCTGCTTGCCAGTGTAAGTCCAGTGTGTAACTGTATGAAAATGCACTACACTCGGTCTGCCAATCGTACCCATCAGCGGATAATCTTTATGTACCTCACCAGTGGACATTTTGCCTAACCTTACCTTCTGGGTAAGGGCTTGCGGATTAACTGGGTTAGCCACAAATTCCTTGGTGTATTCAATCGTGGGATTTTTGCCTATCACCTCTGGATGCGTGTAAAAGATGGGTAAGGCTGAGTGTCCAGCAGTAGCTAACTTGTTCTCTAACTCTGGAGTATAGATTTCTACTAGTCCGCTGGGAGTTAGAAACCGCTTCATCTTATTTTGGCGCGGCAGGGCGGCTGTTGCTTGGGTTCCAGTATCCTGGCTGGCGCTTTCAGCATTTCTTAGCGCCAGGCCTTTGGCTGCCTCGTACCAAGAAGGATGATCCAGATACAACGTACTGACTCCGGGGTGAGCAATAGTTGGGCAGGGCCAGCGCAAAGGTTCGGTTCGCTTTTCTAGGCGCGATTGAGTCATGCCACCCATACCTGGAGTATGTTTGACAAAGGTTGCCCAAAGATTGCGGTAGTCTTTCCATGCAATTGGGAAGTTCTCTGTCCAGTATTGGGGTGGATTGTGCCGATCCAACAAAGCCATAGTGTGGGCAAGATCGATCCAAATTTCCCAGTCGGGCTTGGACTCTCCTACTCGCTCAACTGCTTGCTTCTGCCACCGAATTGCCCTATCGTCTCGCCGCATATAAACAGTTTCCATCTCAAATCCGCTGCATACGGGCAGAATGATATCAGCGTAATAAGCGGCTTCTTCCATAAACAAGCCAGTGTAGACGTAGAAATCTAGCTGGCGAAATGCCTCTATCACCTTATTCGTATTAGAACTTGCAACCAGGGGATTGCCTTGAGTCATAATCGCCTTTAACCGATAGGGCGAATTCGTCAGGATCGACTGAGCAAAGTAATCGGGACCCACAGGCAAAGCTACATCTTTCTTGGGTGGATTGCCCTCGATCTCCGTCAGGTTTAATGCTCCAGGCCAGGTATTATGCATGAAATTGCAGCCACCGCCATTGACACCAATGTTGCCTGTAACAGTGGCTAAAAATGCTAGGGTGCGGTAAGTGTCGAAGGCGTTGAGTTGGTGCGAAATACCAGCGTTGCAGAAAATTGCCGCAGGCTTGGCTCTTGCATAATCCTCTGCGATCTGCTTGATTTTGTCTGCTCTTATTCCAGTCACGCTTTCTGCCCACTGGGGCGTATAGTTGTGCTTGAGCAGATGATTTTTTAATTCCTCAAAGCCCAGCACCCATTTCTGGACAAAGGCTCTATCGTGCAAATTATTGGACAAAATGTGATAAAGCATCCCTAAAACTAAAGCTTGGTCAGTATGCGGTTTGGGTGCAATCCATTCATCTGCTTGCGCCCCTGTAGGTGTCAGTCGGGGGTCAACTACTACCAATTTCGCTTTTGTTTGAGCGCGGCTTCTGAGCAAATAGGCAAAGGTAATTGGGTGGGTTTCTGCTTGATTAGTGCCTAAAAACAGCAAGAACTTGGCGCTGCCTAAATCTTCTTTCCCAGTAGCACCGTCCTTTCCGTAGCCGTTGGTGAAATTTCCTAACCCAAAAGTCCACGCCAAAGCATTGCCTCCAGCATCG
>DATNQH010000267.1:0-3374 GCA_036704105.1 Leptolyngbyaceae cyanobacterium
GGACATTCGCCGACTCGGACTAACTTTTGTAGGCGTTCCTTTTGTGACTGATTGAGAAAGCCCAAAGCTGGCATAGTCCAAGCTCTCCTAAAGTTTTAATAGTTTCTATTTTAGACCTTTTAGAAGTTTATTAGCTTACCCAAGCTCAGATTTAAGTTGAATGGTTGCGCTGCAAGTAATTTGACTCATTTTGATCTTGGGTTCTGTGAGTCAATACTTGTATGTTTTGGGTTAAAGAGGAATGGTTAAAATCACGCCTGGCGCTACTTTTTTCCCTTTGACCTTTTATCTTTAACGAAGAAATATTGGTCGGTGAGTCCACTTGCCTGAGTGCCAAGTTGAGTGCCATATAGGATAGCGGGATCTGAGCGGGATACGCACTAGTGCCATTCCATCATGAGCAAATCTCCAATTGGCAGGCATTGCTTGTCCCTGCCAGAATAGATCGATATTTCTCTCTGTTTTATCTGCACAGGGAAATCCATTCTTCTTTCCTGGGTATGACTCATCTTGCTGACACCAGAGGCGATAAGTTGCTATCTACTCTGTAAATAGCGAGTGCTGACAATGACTCTCGGCTAAGCATCTGTCACGTAATAAGTAATGGCAAGCTTTTTGTCAGGAGCTTTGTATATATAGCTCGTGCCCTTGTAATTGAATGAACCCTATCCTTACTTATGAGCGACTGCAACCCCTAAAAAGTAATTTTTCAAGTACGAATGCTCATTTTAATTTGAGCGAGAGACTAATATTTTACCCCTCTCCCAGGGCGACCCTTCCGTACTTTTAAAACAGGTTCTATTGGTGGCGCTACATTTAAGTGCTGACTGTAAATTACTTTTTTGATCACTTGAATAACACCGAGAGCTAACTCTGTATCTCCTTTTTCTACAGCCTTCTCTAGTAATTGAATTGACTGAGAACATAAAGCATTCATCTGCTCAACTGATTCACTTTTAAGCCCCGCCCTTCTTTGATTTAAAGCCGCAATAAATTGAGGGTCATGTTTACGCCATGACCAGATGGTATTGCGTCCTTTACCAATAGCCGCTCCTACTTGTGCATCCGTCTGCCCTGCAAGTATTAGCTCAAGGGCAATCCGCTTTTTCGGACTTAACTCAAAATTTTCTTTTAATTCAATTTTCTGGCTTTCCATATTCTATTACTTTTAAAAATCTTCGCAACGACTTATCTAAATTCAGCTTGTTCGGTCGTGTTCAATTTTGTTCAATTTTGTTCAATTTGATCACTGCTCTTTTTTTGGTTAAATCAAGGATGGAAAGAATTATTGGCTGCTCAAAGGCTGATAATACATAAGCCCCAGCAACTACCTTGTACATAACATCGCCAATTTTAGGTCAACATCCAGTACCGACATTTATTTTTATTAAGCTATTCCAGCTATAGGCTTAATCAATATGAAAGAGGCTGTTCAACCTGTCAACAAAAAAATGCCCGATAATTATGTAATTTTTCGCGCTAGACCAAAATTAAATTATCAGGCATTGCTGGTCAATCAACCGCTATTTTTAACAAAGTAAATTTATTGCCTCGTCAAACAACTCACCTCAAAGAAAGTGTGAGGAGTCGCGTGGCTCCTAAGCGTTCTTCAGCCCGAACTAGCTCTATAAAGAGCGTGATTGCTTTTGGTTGGGGGTGATGCCACTAGGCTAGGGGAAGTCCAGAAGGAACTTAAGCTGTATTAATGCTTGCAGCGAATAGTTTTTCGCAATTGCGAAAGTATTGATTGGGATAGATTTTGTGAATGTACAATTGATATTTTAGTTGGATAGTTTTTCGCAATTGCGAAAAAACCTCCAGTTGGCTTATCCGCTCTAAAGACTTGGATTCTTTTGAACCACAGCGCCTGCGCTTTCCTGTTTGTAGCGCACTAACTCACACAACCGTACTGGATGAGCGTATAGATCGATCGTGGCAGTATCACCATCAATTGACAAAATTTGAAATGGATTCGCCCAAGCGCAATGTCCAGGGCATTGCGACCACCATACGCGATCTCCTACTGCTAACGCTTGATCGAGGGGGACATTGGGCAATAGACTATTTTGCGTTACGACCCATTGCTTAACCTGGGCTTTGGCATCAATGCCAAGCAATTTAACAGCAGCCACTAGAACGCGATTAGGAAAAACTTGTCGCAGATCTGCAAGCATCTCTGGGTCATTGTTCTCAACACAGGCGAATAAGTGTAAAGCAACATCTTCTATGCATTCAGGCGTTAACCATTGATCCGTCCCAGTTATGCCAGCATCAGAAACAGATATTTCTGATGCTGCGCTCGATTTACTTGCTGACCTATCTTCTCCTAGTTTTGAGCCAGACTCTGGTGTCAATGCTATTGATTGCGCACTGGGAGTAGGCACTACCAACTCCTCTGTCTGTACAACAGCTGCCACCATATCGCCTACCTTAGCTTGCTTCACTTCTGCCACAGGTGTAGGTTGGACTATTTCCACATCTTCAGTTGTTAGCGCAGATGGATCGGGTAGATCGACAAGTTTTCGCGGATCAAGACTTGTGTTTTTAGAGTCCTGATCCGCGTTTAACCCCTCAACGGTAAAGCTTTCAACTTTTGGATCAGGCAGATCCAGTAGGGGGGTGCCAGAGATGAGACTCATAAGACCTAGTTCGACACCTTGTTTGTTCTCCAAGTCGAGTTTTTCTGGTTCAAATTTTTCCACCTCGTTACTGGTAGGCCCCAACAGTCCTGATCTGGGTGATCTGCCTGATCCAATTGATTGAAACTCTTGCAATAGCGTTGTTTCATTCGGATCAGGACTTAGACCATTTGTGGAATCAAGTATTGATCCATCAACTAGGGGTGGTGATCCATCCGGCCCGTCATTCGATTGGAATGCCATTAATCCACCTTCGCAGCACTTAGATTTAACGCAATCCCATTGTGCTTCCAGATGTTGCCCTGAAGAGTAACGCTGACTATAGTCAGAAGAATTTGCAGTTTGAGCCACGTTCATAAACACAAGAGCAAACCCTGCAATACCTCGCCAATGCGCTGGTATCATCCGACGCTGGGGGTCAACACTAGCCTCAGCACGACGACGAGGTACATAATGATGTGGCAGGATAGTTTTGAGGTGATTGATGAACTTATTCATCCCCCAACGGGGATAACCGTGTTGCTGGCAAAAAGCACCGAACCAAGAATGTAGTTGGTGATTTTCTATTGTCGCGTTCGGCTCACTCGTTGGTCTGAGGCATAAATCTACAAACGATCTCACCGGATCGCCATGAACTGCGGCATCGTGCTTCAGGTTCAAGATCTGCTCGTTGGTGGACGGTTGCAGGAGATAGCGATCTCGCTCCTGACGATCCATCGCTAATGCCCAACTAAT
>DATNQH010000268.1:0-11134 GCA_036704105.1 Leptolyngbyaceae cyanobacterium
AACTTCACCTGCTGTGTTATCCCCAAAAACTCAATCTGAGCTTTGAGTTTAGGGGTGTAGCGACGATCCGGTGTCCCAGCCAGCCACAGTTCATAGTCATGACATCCTGGCATAGCAGCAAAAGCAGCAACAATTCGGGGCAAATTTTTGTGCGGATCGTGCCGTCCGATATAGAGGAAATAGGGGTGAGTGGGGCGATCGCTGATACTGTCGTCTGTGCGAAAATGACTGGCATTGTAAGCTAGCGGAATCGGCGTAATTTTGCTGGCTGGGATCTGGCAGAAATCGATAATATCAGAAGCAGTGGCGTTGGAATTGCAGATGATGTGCTGAGCTTGTCTGAGGACTTGGGGAATATAGTAGCGGTGGTATGGAGTCAGGGGCGATAGTCTCGGAAAGCGTAGAGGAATGAAATCGTGAACGGTGACAATGTAGCGACAGTCCGTATATAGAGGTGCTTCGGGGATAGGGGAAAATAAAAGGCGCGATGCCTGCGGCGGGCTACGCCTACGCAATTTTTCATAAATTTGCGGCAATTCCATCTGTGTCCACAACAAACGGCGCAAATGTCCCTTTGTCCCTTGTTCAGGAGTTAAATTTGACGGCACGGGATAGCAGTTGTATTCTCCCCCTTCCGACTTCTCCCCCAGCCCCTCTCCTACTAGGAGAGGGGTGTCAATTGTTGTCCTCTCCTCCACTCCCCCTTCCCTAGGAGGGAAGGGGGCTGGGGGGTTAGGTGCGAGGGGTGAAATCAGTAACGTTGGATTGAGAGATTGTAAATGAGGTAATAGATTAACAGCGTAAGCCGTATGACCTGTTGGTTTAGCGATGAGAAAAGATAGGTTGACTAGTAACGAACTCACTAATTTTGTCGCGATCGCCCCAAATAAAGTAACACGCCGTATAGTTTACCAAATGCTACTTTGGGTTTTACCAATATCAGCAGCAGTGCATGGGCAATCAGCCGCGTTAATCTCAATATCAGCACTTGACTATTTGTATATTTCTCCATAGTTAGCAAGTAGCTATAGGTGCTGTACTGATATTTTTTAAATTTATTTCTATTAGTAATTGTTGAAGGCTGATGAATTACACCTAAATGTTTAGTAACTGCAATTAAATGTCCTTGATTAGCATATCGTTTACAAAAATCAAAGTCTTCATAGTAGAGAAAGTAAGCTGGATCGAACTGCGGGCATTCACAAAATTTACTTAAATTAATTATTAGACTACAGCCTGAAACCCAGTCGCAAGCAACATAAGCTGTTTCTGAAAGAGTTAAAATATCTAGATTTAAAATAGCACCATTTGGTTGATTAAAGCATCCTCCAGCAAACCAAATTTTTCCGTTTGGTGTATAAATAACTGTCCCCAGAATTGAAACTGGATAACTATCAAAAAATAAATTTATTTTTTCCAAACTATCCGGCAGCAGATAAGCATCTGGATTGATTATCCACACAATCGCTTGGGGGTCGTGTTGATAAATCCAATTCAACCCTAAGTTACAGCCTTTCCCAAAACCTAAATTAACTCCAGATTCGAGAATGAGAATAGATTCATTCTGGAGTGAATGAATAGAGTCATCATCTGGAGAATTATTAACAATAACTACTTTGTATGGAAAATCTCTACTGGATTGAATCGAGTTAATTAAATGAGTGACTAAATTAGTCGAATAATAGTTGATCGTTAAAAAATAAATCACGCCAGTTCAATTTGACAGTCATCACCGATGAGAAAACGCAGGGCTTTGGGACGGCGGGGAGCTACTGAAAGTTGAGCGCGTTGTCCAATTACACTATCAATAATACGTTGATGAATTCTAGCAATTTGTGCGCCCTGCAAAACTACACTGTGTTCTAAATCAGAATCAATCATAATGACTTGGTTAGCAATACTGCTGTAGGGTCCTACGAAACAGTTTTCTAAGTAGCAATCGTTGCCAATTATAACCGGGCCGCGAATTGTGCAGTTTACTATTTTCGATCCCCGCCCAATTTCTACTCGTCCAATTACCTGACTTTGGTCATCCACTTCACCTAAAATCGAAGCTTGCAGGTAGGTATCAAGAATTAGCCGATTTGCTTCTAACAGATCGTCTTTTTTTCCGGTGTCTAACCACCAGCCTTCTAATTGACAAGCTGCTACTTCTTTTTGTTGGTCGATTAAACATTGAATTGCGTCGGTAATTTCCAGTTCTCCCCTAGCAGAAGGCTGAATACACGCGATCGCATCGTGGATAATCTCAGAAAAGAAATAGACCCCCACCAAAGCCAAATTTGACGGTGGAACAGGTGGTTTTTCTACTAGCTGCAATACCCGCCCATATTCATCTACTTTGGCAACACCAAAAGCACGGGGGTTAGGAACTTGTCTTAATAAAATTAGGGCATCGTGTTGTTTTTCCTTAAATTTTTTGAGAAAGTGGATCATGTCCCCTTGTTGAATTAAGTTATCGCCCAGGTACATAATAAAAGGGGAATCACCTAAGAAAGGCTGGGCGACTTGCACTGCATGAGCTAATCCAGCAGGTTTGTCTTGCAGAATATAAGTAATATTGGCTCCAAAGCGATCGCCATTGCCAGTTTTTGCTTTTACTTCCCCACCAGTTTCTGGGCTGATGATGATGCCAATGTCTCGAATACCACTGGCAACAATTTCTTCTATGCCATACCACAAAATAGGTTTATTGGCAACTGGTACTAGTTGCTTTGCTCCTGTATAAGTAATCGGGCGTAGTCGCGTACCTTTACCGCCGGAAAGAATTAGTGCTTTCATGTCGATTTTGGATTTTAGATTTTAGATTTTGGATTCATAGTGTTGCTGCGGAGAGTTTTAATTGATGCAACAATCATCGCCACAATTTCATCGATTTCTGCCATCAAATTTGTCAGTTTATTGGCAGGAACTAGATTTGAGTCGATCAAAAGTTCCATCCAGTACAGACTTTCATCTGCTTCTTCTTCTACAATGCTAAGCTTGGCGATTACGTCAGCAGTTGATTTACCTCGGCAGGCTGCACGATAATTAGCACCTACAGATGTGGCTGAACGCAGTAACTGTTTGCCAATTACATCTGCCGTCTGATTTTTGGGTAGTGTTTCCACTAAGCGAATTACTCGCAGCGCTATCTTTTTTGTTCTGTGCTTAAACTCCTGCTCATTCATTAATCCAAAATCCAAAATCTAAAATCTAAAATTTCTTAGCATTTGCCTCAAAGCAAGTCGCCAATGGGGGCGCGCAGTTCCTAAAATTTTGGATATTTTCTCACAAGCGAGAACAGAATAAGCAGGGCGTTGTGCTGGAGTGGGATAATCAGCAGTGGTGATGGGAATGAGGCGCTGAATTTTCAAAGGGAATTTAATTGCCTCGGCTTCTTCAAAAATGGCTTGGGCAAAATCATACCAGCTAGCGACACCGCTATTAGTGTAGTGGTAAGTGCCAGCAATTTCTGGTGTTAGTTGGGGTAAGATGTGAGCGATCGCAAGTGCCAAATCTCTCGCCCAGGTAGGGCTACCAATTTGATCGGCAACTACGCGAATTTCTTCGCGTTCTGCACCCAGTCTCAGCATGGTTTTGACAAAGTTACTTTTACCGTAACTACCATAAACCCAAGCCGTGCGGATAATCAGATGCTGTTCGCAATTTTGCCTAATTGCTGACTCCCCTGCTAGTTTAGTTTGTCCATAAATGCCTAGAGGATTAGTTTTGTCTGTTTCTCGATAAGGGTGACTTTGACTGCCATCAAAGACATAATCAGTGGAGACATGGATCAAAAATGCTTCCAGTTTTTGGGCTACTTCGGCAAGGATACTAGGAGCAGTAGCATTAACAGTAATAGCAAGTTCGGATTCGCTTTCGGCTTTATCTACTGCGGTGTAAGCAGCTGCATTAATGATTACCTGGGGTTGAATTTGTGCGATTAACTGGTGCAGGCTTTCAGGCTGGGCAAGATCGATTTGCGAACGTCCAAGTGCGATAACTTTTTCCGGCGCTAACTTATTGCCTAATGGTACTAATATCTGTTGCAATTCTTGCCCCAGTTGTCCCGTATTACCAATTAAAAGGATAGGTTTCATGGAAAGACTTCAGCACTTTTGAATGGCTGACCGACTCGATCTTTGGCTGAAACTATAGGTGGATTAGTTACAGACCAATCAATGGCTAAGTCTGGGTCGTTCCAGAGTATACAGCGTTCATGTTGTGGCGCATAGTAATCTGTAGTTTTGTATAGCACTTCAGCCGTTTCGGAGAGGACAACAAAACCGTGAGCAAATCCAACTGGTACCCACAGCTGGCGTTTGTTGTCAGCACTGAGTATGCAACTTACCCATTCACCGAAGTTCGGGGAGGTTTTGCGGATATCTACAGCAATATCGAGAATGGTTCCAGCGATCGCCCTAACTAATTTACCTTGCGGCTGCGAAATTTGGTAGTGCAAACCCCGCAGCACGTTGTGCTTAGAGAAGGAATGATTGTCTTGAACGAAGTTAGCTGTAATTCCCGTTTTCTCACTAAAGGCTTTGTGGTTATAGCTTTCAAAGAAGAAGCCGCGATCGTCTTGAAAAACTTGCGGCTCAATTATCAATACATCAGGAATTTTAGCAGGTAGTATTTTCATCTAGTATGCTCAAGTACAACCTTTGCAGAATGATACTGTAGATGACGATCTAACTCTACAGCCGAATTTAATGCAGTAATTATTGCACCACAAGTTCATAAGTTAAACCTATGAATGGCGAGGAGAGCAAAGTATAGTGATAGCAGAACAAATTGTTGATAAACGCGGAGAAAAAGCGCCGATTAGCTGGCAATTTCATGTAATCATCTTTTTTATTGCTTTTGCGCTCGTCGTATCCAGAAGACCGGATGCACTCTTTAACCCCCAGTTTTGGGCGGAAGACGGGAAGAATTGGTATGCCCAAGCCTACAATCTTGGTATCTTACCCTCGTTGTTTTTGCCTCACACCGGATATCTTCAGACTATTTCCAGATTAACAGCTAGTTTGGCGCAATTCTTTCCGTTGGCATTTGCGCCTTTGATTTTCAATTTAGTTGCGATCGCAATTCAAATTCTGCCAGTTAATTTAGTTATTTCCTCTCGCTTTGCTGCATTGATACCAACTCTTAAGAGCAGGCTACTTCTTGGCTTGGTATATCTTGCATTACCCAACTCCTATGAAATTAATGCCAATATCACTAATGCTCAATGGCATTTGGCACTACTAGCCTGTATGGTTGTCTTAGCTGCACCCAGTCGTCTTTTAATCTGGCGCTGTTTCGATGTTGGAGTTGTTCTGATATCAGCATTAAGCGGGCCATTTGCGATCCTGCTAACTCCTATTGCTGCAATACGCTGGTGGGTGCGCCGTCAGAAATGGCTTTTCTCTATCCTTGTAATTCTGGCTATAGGTGCTTTAGTTCAATCCTTGACTCTTTTGCAGCAAACACGCACAGTGTCACAACTGGGAGCATCACCAAAACTATTCTTCAAAATTCTCGCAGGTCAAATCTTTTTATCTAGTTTATTTGGGCAAACGGGCTACGAGCGGATTATGCCCAGACATTCTTTATACTTACCGCTGAGTGTTTTAATCTGTGGCATTAGTTTGTTGGCGTTGCTGTATGCTTTATTCAGAGCGCCTCTTGAACTGCGGCTGTTCATCATCTTCGCAGCTTTAATCTTTGTCACATCCCTAGCATCGCCAGCGACTGGTTCCAGCGCTCCTCAATGGGACGTTCTGTGGCTACCTGGAGTTGGTAGTCGCTACTGGTTTATCCCTATGCTTGCCTTTGTGAAAACACTGATTTGGCTGCTGAGTGTCAAAAAACCGTATAATTTCCGCAGGGTAGCTATAGTCGCCCTGACACCTATGCTTTTTGGCATTGCTCTCGATTGGACTTACCCGCCCTTTGCTGATTTTAAGTTTGGTGAGTATGCAAATAAGTTTGCAGCAGCCCCGCAAGGAAGTAAAGTAATTATTCCGATCAATCCGCCAGGATGGAAGATGGAGTTAGTCAAGCGTTAGGGTAATTAGTAGTTGGGTAAATATCCCAGGCTCAGCCTCAAATCAAACTTTAATACTAAAATCTCCACTTTCCCTAGTTAAGTTGGGATTATAACAGGGATCTTTCTCGATCGCTTCTTTCCACTTACTCTGTATATATTCCGCCTCTTGGCTCAGTCGCAAAAGCTTTTGCGGAGTGTCTTCATAAGCTCCTCGACTCTTAGATTCATGATGGTATAGAACTACATGAGGTAGATAAATATTTCTATACCCAAGTTCCATCATCTTGAGACACAAATCGACATCGTTGTAAGCAACAGATAGTTGTTCGTCAAATCCACCAACGCTTTCAAATACTTCTCGCCGACACATTAAACAAGCACCTGTGACGGCTGAGACATTGTTGATAGTTTTAACTTGACAAAAATACCCTGGTGTTGTGTTGGGTAAGTGCTTATGACTATGGCCAGCAACATCGCCGATGCCTAATACTACTCCAGCGTGTTGAATAGAATTGTCTGAATATAACAAAAGCGCACCAACAGATCCAATTGGCGATCGCTGCGCTTGTTCAAGCATAGCGTCAATCCAATCTGGGGTAATTACTTCTGTATCATTGTTTAAAAAGAGTAAATAATCGCCTTTAGCTTTGCTAACAGCATAATTATTAATTTTAGAATAGTTAAATGGAATGTCCAGCGGATAACATCTAAATCTATTTGGCTCTTGAATTGCCCACTTAGCAATAACTTTGGCTGTATTCTCTTCTTTACTACCGTTATCTATAACGATCACTTCATAATTTGAATATACACTTTGCTTAAAAATTGATTTTAAACATTTATTTAAATAACAGCCTAAATCTTTAGTAGGAATAATAATACTTACAAGCTTATAATCTGTTATTTGATAGCGAATTGTATAAATCCCAGAAAAACCAGCAACTGTTGTAACTTTTCCTGTTTCACACCGTCTGTGGAGAGCATCTATTAAAGCTTTTTCTCCTGCTTGATAAGCATAAGGCTTAGCCTTATCGCTACTAGCAGCAGATTGCGAATGCATTCGCCAATGATAGAGAATTTTAGGAATGTGAAAGATATTTTGCGTTTTTTCAGTTAGCCGTAAAACTAAATCGTAATCTTGACTACCTTCATAACCTACCCTAAATCCTCCTATTTGGTTTACAAGCGATCGCCGATAAATTCCCAGATGACAAGTATACATTCTAGATAAGAATGAGTCAGGACACCAATTCGGTTTGAAATATGGATCTTTGACTCGATTTTGCTCATCAATCTTATCTTCATCAGAATAAATCATATCTGCCTGTGGATGCCGATTTAGCAGCAATACCGCTTCATATAAAGCATCTGAAGTTAGCAGATCATCATGATCGAGCAAGGCAATAAATTCACCTTTTGCTATCTCTATAGCTGAATTAGAGGCGCGCGAAATATGTCCGTTTTCGTTTCTGAAAACAACTTTTATTCGACTATCTTTTGCTGCATATTCCGCTAAAATTAACTTAATTTGAGGATCTGTCGAAGCATCATCAGCAATGCACAATTCCCAATAAGGATATATCTGATTTAAAACCGAATCAATCGCCTCGCGTAAAAATTGCGCAGGTGGATTGAAAACAGGCATAATAATACTAATAATTGGCTGGTAGCTAAACAGCGGTACTGTTTCGGCTAGTTTGCTTAAATCTGCTTGCCTAGGATAATTTTGATTTAACCATTTTTGATATTTTATATCGTCGCTGGTGGGAATATCTGAAAATACTTTTCTAGGTAATTCTTGCTCAAATTTCAAATAAATTTTTCTAAAAATTCGAGCTAGGACATATCTTAGTCCTCTAATTTTAAGAGTTGCGTAAATATGTTTGAGACGTGAAATTATAGGTTTCATATCATTATCAATTACCATTAAATTGTAGAGACGTTGTATTACATTGCCATTAAATTGTAGAGACGTTGCAATGCAACGTCTCTACATAATTGGTTGAATGAAACAACTCTGCATTAGGTGGTAGGATTGTACATAGGAAAAATTTGAATAAATAGAATCAGTAAAATACCTTTTGCCGAGCGATAATAGATTCATATATACTTTCAAGTTCGCTTACTTGCTCGTTAATTGTGCGAATTTGGATAGCTGCGGTATCCCGGTGCTGCTGGTAAAGATCTGGTTCTTTGTCTAGTTTTTTCAGAATAGATACTAATTCATTGAGAGAATCGGTTGAAAATACATCGCCATTAATTCCAGGGGTGATATCTTCTGCTAATCCTCCTTTATTTGAAGCCACTACCCAGACTCCAGCTAAAACCGCCTCACGAGTAATCAAACCAAAACTTTCAGCCCAGACTGAAGGAGCAACAAGAACGTCAATGTTACTATAAAACTGTGGCATTTTATCTGCTGGCAGTTTGGGGATAAAAGTAACTAAGGTGTCTCCCCAGGTTTCTCGTCTTGCTGCACCTGATACAAAAAGATCGATAACGGTTAACTCAGTATTTTGCAAATCGGCAGCTAGGATAGCATCTTTGAGGAAATAATAGCCTTTGTGTACGCAGATACCTCCTGCGTAACCCAAGCGGATTTTATTTGCAGGCGATCGCGGTAAAATCTTTTGAGGCAGAATGCCGTTGCGGTTTACCTGAATTTGAGTAAAACCGTTTTTCCGGTACAAATCGGCTTGAAATTCAGAAACAGCGAGTATAGCGTTAGCAGAGTTGAGTTGCTGTGCTAAATAGCGACGGCGAAGGATGGCGTTATTGATGTCGTCGCTGTAACGTGCTGCAATTATCGGATCGTTTTGACGCGGATCGCATTCTACACCGTCTTTATCGATCAAAAATTGGCGATCGCCTAGCCACCAAGCATCATGTACAGTCACAATATAAGGAATATCTAGTTCTTTAGCCGCCTCCATCACTGATGCTGTTAAGCGTTGGATGCAATGAAAATGAATTAATTCAGGCTGGTGGAAGGCTAAATATTGCCTAAAAATGTTTTGAACTTGTATATCTTGATAGCGCCAGTCTATATCGTCTCCATGAGCAACGCTTAGCGCGGTAACATTGATGCCATCTTGCGTATATTCTGATATTTCGTATGGAGCGGGATTTTCAATATCGTAAGTGAAAACAGAAATCTCGTAGTCGTGGCGTTTGGCTTTGAGCGTATCTACAATGTTCTTTACCATTACCGTTGCACCTCCCAAGGCTTGCGGTGGATAAAGAACATTTACAAACAACAGCTTTTTCTTGTTTTGGGCTAAAGTAACTAAACCTTGCTGCGCAGATTGCTCGATGGCAGAGTTGAAGATATTTTTAAGATTATCAGCCATTACTGTAGGATGATAATGAGACTGAGCTTTAGTGTAGGCATTTTCTGCGATCGCCTGGCGTAATTCTGCGTTACTTACCAAAGCATCAAGTTTTTCTTCCCAGTCTGGTTGAGTGCGAACAATTAGAGCATCCACCCCATCTTCTAAGACTTCCAGATAAGTTTGAGTAGCAGTGACGATGGAAGGAATTTTGAGCATAGCAGCTTCGAGCCATTTAATTTCGCTCTTGCAATCGGCAAAAATTCCTTCTTCTAGGGGTGCAATGTTAATATCAGCTTGAGATAAAAACTCAAGATATGACTCAATGCTGAGTAGATTTTGGATGCGATCAATGCGATCGCTATAAGGTGTGAGTGAGTCAGGTAATGTCAGATAACCGATGATAGTAAGTCGGACGTGATCGTATTTTTCTAATATTTGAACTAAGGCTGGTGCTACAATGGCAAAATCGCCATCGTGCGTTCTCGTACCGCTGCCATAGAAGATTGAAACATAATCTCTGGGTAATTTAGGCAGAGGAAATTCTAGATATTTATTAATAACAGCATCTATGGCATTGCGATGCACAAAAGTATTACCACTACCAACCACTTCGCCCATTTTCTTTGCTAAAGCTGGTGTGGAAGCGATCGCATAATGGCATAAAGACAATGCCTCACGGTAAAGAATTGTCCCTTTCAAAAGTTCAGCCCGTTCGCTTTCTGAAAGTTGCCCTCTGAAAGAGTCTACCTTTGCACTTAAAGTATCGCGCTCAAAAATTAAATCGTCAACATCAAATAAAGTTATTTTTCTTAAATGTTTTGCATATTCAATTGTTCTGACTACTTCTGGATATGCAGGTACTCGGTAAAAAATAACAACGTGACAAAAATGCAGTTGTTTTAAAGCAGTACTATACTCAGTCCAAGGTATACATCTAACTTCGTAATTTATCGCTTGTAATTGTTCTATTTTTTGTTGCACTCGATATCGCAAACACTGAGGAAGGCGGGATTCAACAATTAGTAATACTGTTGGGATTTCTGGTATTGAGGGAGAAAGACTAATACTGGGTAGATCTTTTTGTAATGCTGTAGTAGAGTTTATTGATGTAGTAGTAATAGCAGGCGCAGGTGTAAAAGGCTGCCAATCTTTATTAGCAATTTTTTTAACAATTGTTTTTAGCTTAAGTGCCTGGCTGCGTAATTTCCAAAATTTGCTCGTGTGCATCCAAGCGATAGTAGCATTTGCTGCTGCTAATTCGGCTTGAGTTTGTTGTAATTGGGATTGTAATCGCTCTTTTTCGATTTGTTGTAGGTGTTGTGATCGCATATTCTCACTCATGCTTTCCCCACACGATTGTTTAGCATCTTCAATATTGCCTTAAACCTCTCACCGCTTTTGCCATATACCAAGTACTGATTTACCCACTGAATATTGAATTAATGGATCGACTATTTTAGATATAGGTACCATTACTTTATCCCATACTAGTATCTGTTGCTTATTTGGCATTTTACTTTTTAGTAGCAAACGATTTCCTAAAGAAGCAATTAATCCAACACAATCTAGATATCTAAGGCTGATACATTTTAATTCATCTGAAGGAATTATTGCTTTCATCATCCTTTTGTTATATCGGCGATAATGGCCTATTGCTTCATCAAAGGGAGTAAAAAGCCACTGATGTGCTGGAGCTAATACTACTAAAAATCCCCCTTCTCGCAGACAGCCATAGACACTTTCAATCTCACGTTTATCATCTTTAATATGCTCTAAAACATCAATATAA
>DATNQH010000269.1:0-40121 GCA_036704105.1 Leptolyngbyaceae cyanobacterium
GGAAGGAAAACGCTTTATGCAACGCCCCTTTTTATTCCTTTTCTCTTGACCCTTTTACCTTTAACCTAAAAGTATTGTAACAGGACGCAATTTTTAGAGGTAAGGGAAGAGGGATCAGGGGCTGAGGGAGATTAATTCCAATTACTAATTATTAGGAAATATTCACATGAATTCTTGGCAAGGATTAAAACAGTTTGGATTTATTTTTGAATTACTAATTATTTCTACTGTGCTGTCGTATTTAATTAAGTACGGTGGACAGTATTTATCTATGTTTGTCACACCACAGAAGGCGTTGCTTATCGTGCTGATGCCAAGTGTAGTCATGGCGATCACCCTACTTTTTCGTTATACAATAGCATCGAAACAGCCTCAAAATAATTCATAATTTTACTCACTTTTGAACGGTTAATCGTCAATTATCAACCGTCAACTGTCAACATTCAATAATCCAAGGCTCCAAAATCCAAAATCGCCCTACCCCTTAGCCCCCAACATCAGCTAATCTAGCTGCATTGACAAATTACAGCCAAAGGCAGCCAGGAGGCGCGCAGAGTGAATCTAGGTCAATGGCTTGGCTTATTAGCTATAGTTATTTCTTTATACGTCTTGTGGCAGATTCGGCAAATACTGTTGTTAATATTCGCTGCAGTTATATTAGCCACAGCCTTAAATAAGCTAGCTCGGCGCTTCCAACGCGCTGGTATGAGGCGTGGCTTTGCTGTCTTGCTATCAATTAGCATCTTTCTGGCGGTAATTGTCGGGTTTTTCTGGCTAATTGTGCCACCTTTTATCGAGCAGTTTCAAGAACTGACGGTACGGGTTCCCAGAGGTGTGGAACGCTTGAATACTTGGCTCGATCAATTAGAAACTCGTATTCCCAGCCAATTGGTTCCTTACGTACCAGATTTAAACAACCTGAGCCAACAAGCACAACCTTTAGTAAATCGAGTAGTGGGAAGCTCTTTTGCTTTTGTTTCTGGCTCTTTGGAAGTTATCCTCAAGATTTTGCTGGTGCTGGTTTTGACAGGGATGTTTTTAGCTAACCCCGATTCGTATCGCCAGTTATTTATTAGACTGTTTCCCTCGTTTTATCGGCGGCGAGTAGATGGAATCGTGCATGAATGCGAGGATGCTTTGGGCGGATGGATGGCTGGCGCAGCGATCGCTATTTTTGTGGTGGGAGCGATGAGTGCGATCGGTTTATCGATTTTGCGCGTTCCCGCCGCTTTGGCGCTGGCTGTATTAGCTGGATTTATGAATTTGATCCCAAATTTGGGGCCAACGATTAGTGTAGTTCCAGCAATAGCGATCGCGTTGTTAGATTCTCCAGTAAAATCTCTACTCGTGCTGGCTCTCTACTTTTTCATTCAGCAAGCCGAGAGTAATTTCATCACTCCTATTGTCATGGCACATCAAGTGTCGTTGCTTCCAGCCGTGACATTAATCTCCCAGTTATTTTTTGTCACGTTCTTTGGCTTTTTAGGGTTATTTCTAGCCCTGCCGCTTACTGTTGTCGGTAAAATTTGGTTTCGAGAAGTCATACTCGAAGATGTTTTAGATCGATGGGGTAAGAATGGAAAAAGGGAGACTGAGTTAGTTTTCGTTTCTGAAGCTGAGGAAGTAACAGAAAGCTTATCGGATGAAGCTACAAATCAAGATAGTTCCTAATTCGTAATTCTTCTCAATTGCGAGTTCTGAATTTTACAGCAGGAAAAAATTGGATTACCAATTGGTAATACTATGCAAGCGGAAAAATTATCTATTTCTTTACCAATATTTTTAGTGCAGTTTATTGAGAACTACAAAACTGCCATCAGTATAAATCTCGCTCCCAAGTAATTTAGGAAGCATTGAAATTATTGCGACTACGGCAACTGGAAGCATTCTCTCAGCAAGCCTCTGAGGAAGTCGAGGTTGGTGAGCAGTATTGCTGAAGAGCATTCTCAATCTTTTCCTGCTCCTATTTAGCATTCGTAATTATGTTATAGCTAATTTGTAAAGGCTCAAGTGTAACTAGCATTACTCCAGGGAACGATTACCTTTTTCAGTTTTAGTAGTAAATATGCGCACGATCGCCGAAATTAATGATAAAATCAGCCGCCAGTGTGCCGTAGTGTTGACAGTTGAGGAACTAAAAGCACGGGTGGAACAGGTGGGCATCACCCAAACAGCCAAGGAAGTGGATGTAATTACCACTGGCACGTTTGAGCCGATGGAGTCTTCTGGAGCAATTATCAATCTAGGGCACACCGATCCGCCAATTAAAATTCGTCGCTGCTGGCTAGATGGTGTCCCAGCTTATTCTGGTTTTGGGGCGGTAGATTTATATTTGGGGGCAACTGGGGCGTTTGAATCTCCAGAAGGAGAGGCAGAGCGCGCCAGCGCGACCGAAACGAAACCTCAAGCAATCAAAGGTGGCGGTCATGTCATTTCTGACCTAATTGCTGGAAAACCCGTACAATTACGCGCTATTGGGCAGGTAACAGATTGTTATCCTAGAGCTACATTTGAAACTACAATTACTCGTGATACAATTAACCAGTTTTATTTATTCAATCCTCGAAATTTATATCAAAATTTTATAGTAGGAGTTAATGGCGGCGATCGCCCGTTATTTACGTATCTGGGCCCATTACAACCGCGCTTAGGCAATGCTGTTTATTCCAACCCCGGTGCTATTTCCCCGCTACTCAACGACCCAGAACTGCAACTAATTGGCATTGGCAGCAAGATTTTCTTGGGCGGCGCTGTTGGCTATGTCGCCTGGGAAGGTACCCAGCACTTCCCATTACAAAAGCGTCTCCCAAATCATACGCCCATCGGCCCCGCCGCCACTCTAGCTTTAATTGGCGATGCCAAGCAAATGGATGCTCGGTGGGTACGTGGCTGCTATTTCAAAAATTATGGCCCGTCCTTAATGCTAGGTGTGGGCGTACCACTCCCCGTCTTACACGAGCAAGCAGTTGCCAACTGTGCGGTGCAGGATCGAGATCTAGTAGCACCCGTTGTAGATTTTTCTATTCCCCGCCGCGTCCGTCCTACTTTTGGTTTAGTAACATATGCTCAATTGAAGTCTGGACGGATCGCGATTGATGGCAAAACTGTCAGAGTTGCCCCCCTAGCTAGTCTTGCCCTGTCGCGGCAAATAGCCAGAGAATTGAAACAATGGATTGAAGCCGGAACTTTTACGCTGACAGAACCAGTGGCTCCGATTCCGAGCGAGCGGTCTTTTCTCCCCCAAGATAGATGGACAGCGTTTTAAGAGGACAAGGAGACAAGGAGACAAGGGGAATATCCAAGTCAAATTTCTCCCCCTGCACCCCCTGCTACTCTTCTCCCCCTGCTCTCTACTGAGGTGGTTTCGGGCGTTTCTGCGGCTTGGGCGTAGGCGTTTTGGGTACTGGTTTTGACATTGCAGTAGAGGAGCTACCTGTTTTACGTACTGGACGCGGGGAGTCAAAGTTGCCTCTGTTGCTGGGCTTTGAGCCTGGACGAGGCGGAAATTTTTTCCTGGGTTTAGGTTTGGGTAAGGTAGCGATCGCCTCACTTTGTTGTACTACTAAATTATTATCCTGCCTGGTAACTTGGAAATCCCAAAATTGACCTACAGCTTTAACATCAAGCCCACCCACGAGCTTGAGCTTAAAATGCTTGGGTTTGTCTAATTCTTTGCGAGGCGCTTGCTTGATTTTAACTACAAGCTGACCATCAGCGGCAGATTGGAAAACCACTTCGCCACGAACGGAAAAATAACCATCTTCAATTTCAGTTGAGGCTTTTTCTTCCGATTCGCTACTTTCTAATCCTGACTCATATGAAGTTGATTGTTGGGCTAACTTTTCTGGCTCCCAAACTCCAACAATTTGGAGATGCAAGCTGTCTTCTCTTTGCCCAGTACGAGGATAAACCACCCACAAATGTTCTTGTGCTAAATCTAGGTGATTCCTGACCAAACTGATAACCCGCCCCAGCAGGACGGCTTCAAGTTCAGTGCCGTCTGTTGCTAGCAAAGTACCCTGAGTAAATTGCTCGGTGCTGGCTTGGTAACGACCTCGAACTAAACCAATGGCTCGGTACTGCATTGGTTCGCTCGGAGGCGGAATCGGCTGCTGTCGGTTCGCCTTTGTTGCGTCTGAGGTTGCCTCGGTGTGAGTTGGCTCAGTAGTAGGAATAGATGCTTGGGAGGACGGAATCAGGTCGGAATTCATAAAAACTCCTTAGCGGCGGAGACACATCCCTTTTGGGATGATTTTTTGAGATGCAGGTTGGTTTGAGCGGCTGGAAAATGTTATTCCCGTTTTGTATCCTATTGGCAAGCGTAGCTCATCTGCATAGGGCAGCGTCTAGTTTGCGCAGCATAACATATAGCTACAACACAAAAAGTTATTTCTCTTTGCACCACTTGCTTTTAGTCGAAAAACGTTATTTTACCCTATATATGTGAAGTATATGTGGAGTTCAAAGCTCCTGAATTCTATTCATGGGAATGAAAGCACTACCAAGATTAACGCGAAGTATCCTTTTAATTTTCTTCAAGAACGAAGCAACCAATTCTCGCAATACATCACTTTTTATTCTTTAGTCTTGCAGCAATAAATTTTTAATATTTCTTTCTCGCCTTCTAAAATCTAGAACGTCATAAAAGTTTTGAGGAGCTGCATTTTAATATACCTGAAAAGCTGATAATATTATTAGATCTGGATGTTGCCGCAATTTCAGGAATATTCTTGGAAAAATCTCTGGCTGGAAACAGGGCGTTTTTGCAATATATATGGTTGGATAAACAATAGAGTTCAGAGCAGTTTTGTGTCTCAATCACGCAATCGCTGGTTTCTTAATATTGTGTTAGCACTGGGAGCCGTTGCTTTTTTTGGGTTCTCGATGCTGCCTCTATTTGAGAGTGTCATTCGAGAAAGCCAACCCACAACTCAGGCAACACCAGCTGTTAGCCCTTCACCAGTTTCAGAGCAAAAATCAAGACTGGTAAACGAGGCTCAGAGTTATGAAGTGGTTTTGAAGCAAGAGCCAAACAATGAAGTAGCGCTGCAAGGTCTAGTAAATGCGCGGCTTGGGCTAGGCGATCTTGATGGCGCGATCGCACCGCTAGAAAAGCTCATAGCTTTAAATCCACAAGATTTTCGTCCGCTGCTGGTAAAGGCAACTGTACTGCAAAAACAGGGCAGAGTCGAGCAGGCAAAACCTCTGTTTGAACAAGCTACTGCTTTAGCACCCGCTGAATACAAAGACCAAATCAAAGACCAGATCAAACAGTTAAGCGGTGAGCAGCCTTCTGTTACCAACACTCCCGCGCCGGAACCACAGCAGGGACAGGGAGAGAAAAGCTCCCCAGCACAGCAGGTGCCACAACGCGGGGAAAGCGCGCAACCCACTGCCTCCCCTAGCCCCTAGTCCCAAGCCCCTCAAAGGCGGCATATAAGCCAAAGATCAGAAACAGACATCCGCCAGCGAAAGTGAGGGTACGTTCAGAGATGCGCCCTGCTAGCATTCGCCCACCGATTACAGCGATCGCAGCACAAATTGCATGACCTAAAATAGCTCCACTTATTACTCCCACTGGGTTGTAGGCTGTTGCTAACGCTACCGTAGCAATTTGAGTGCGATCGCCCCACTCCGCCAAAAATGTCAGCACAAACGCTTCTGTCCAAATTGCCATTGGCGTTTGTTGTTTGGGTAATTGAAACTCAGCCTTTTCAACTACCTCTTTAGCCTCTTTGACTACTTCTGCATCACAAGTGTTTGCTGGCATTCGGCTGGCTTGAGAAAGCAGTTTCAAGCCAAAACCAATGAACAAAGCGATTTCTGCGTAGAGAATATATTGCTTTGGTAGCAAAGCTGCCACTTGTCCTACCAGTACAGAAATTACTGTCATCGCCGCTAGAGCAGTTATTACCCCAGCAAATACTAAGCGCCGCGAATGACGCATTGCCAAAATAGCAGCGATAAAAAATGTTTTATCTCCTAGTTCTGAAATAGCAATTAATAAAAAACCAGCAATAAAAGCAGTTAGCACTCGATCAAGCTCCTCTGAATCGACTAATTCCGGTTGATGAGCTTGATGAGAGTAACTACACTTCACCAAGCTCACAATTAATGCTGTGAACTCAGTGAAGGTCTCACTGCCAAATAGCTACTAGCTTTTTGTCATTGATTATTAGCTATTAGTTATTTGTTAATAACTAATGAATCTTGACTAATGACTGCTAATTGCTCATTTGTCACCTGAACCAGGCATTTTTAGCCAGCGTGTTGATTCAGGTGTCTGGCAAAATTATTTGCCAGTAGCTACTCCCCTTCATTGTTAATTAATTTAAATCTATCATCAGATGCAACAGCAGTCAAAGGAAAAATGATGAATGATGAATTTTTTATCATTCATCATTCATCATTACAGTTCAATATTTCCGTTCTTGCGGCTCAAACATAGTAATAGTCACTGGTCGATATTGCAGGTCAATGCCAGCTGGAGAATAGTAAGCCATTGTATGCTTGAGGAAATTGCGATCGTCTCGCTCGGAATAATCTTCACGGAAATGAGCGCCGCGACTTTCTTGGCGATTTAGGGCTGATGTGAGAATTAATTGTGCCACAATCATCAAACTTCGCATTTCCAAAGCTTCAACAATTTCTGTATTCCAGCAACTACCTTTGTCATCTAAATAAATTTGTGAGTATTGCTGTTGCAATTGTTGCAGTTGTTGCAAACCTGATTCCATTAATTCTGCCGTGCGAAAAACACCGCAGTGTTGAGTCATGCAATCTTGGAAGTCGGTACGAATTTGATTAATACGATATTGCCCTGACTGCTCGATTAGTGCTTGAATTTGTTGCTTAGCCTCAGTTATATAGCGTTGCTCGTCTAAACTTGGTAGCTTGCGTTTTTGGACGAATTGTGCCAAAGCTGCCCCTGTTCTTCGACCATAAACCACACATTCGAGTAGGGAATTACTTCCCAAGCGATTGGCTCCATGCACCGACACACAAGCTGATTCCCCAGCGGCAAAAAAGCCATCTACCAAACCCGTTGCGCTACTGCGTACCTGCCCATCAGTATTAACTGGTATTCCACCCATAGAATAGTGAACTGTAGGACGTACTGGCATCGGTTGATGCACTGCGTCAATTCCTACTAACCGATGGGCTTCTTCCCAGCAAAAGGGAACGCGGCTCATAATTTTTTCCTTGCCCATGTGCCGCAAGTCAAGATAGACGAAGGGGCCACCAGCACTACCATCACGATGAATTCCCCGTCCGGCGCGGATTTCCCTGGCGATCGCTCTGGAAGTAATATCTCGTGGTGCTAATTCCATCCGACTGGGGGCATAATTCGCCATAAAGCGATCGCCCTCACTATTAATTAAATACGCCCCTTCACCGCGCACCGCTTCGGAAATCAACACGCCTACCGGATACAAACCAGTGGGATGAAATTGAACAAATTCCATATCTTCTAGGGGAACGCCAGCAATAGCCGCCATTGCCAAACCGTCCCCTGTCGAGGCATAGTCATTCGAGGTAGTGTTATAAACTCTTCCATATCCCCCGGTGGCAAACATTACCGCCTTGGCTCTTACCACCTCTATCTGCCCATCTAGAATGTGGTACATCACCACGCCCTTGGCTTGACCATCTTCTAAAATCAAGCGCATCACATACCATTCTTCATAGATGCGAACGCCGTACCGTCGCAAATTATTGACTAATTCGTGCAAAATTGCATGACCAGTTTTATCTGCTGCGTAGCAAGTACGGTTGTGGCTGTGTCCGCCAAAAGCGCGTTGGGCTATGCGACCATCTTGTAAGCGGGAAAATAGCACTCCCATATGCTCTAGGTCGATTACCACGTCAGGAGCTTCGCGGGCAAGAATTTCTACTGCATCTTGATCGGCTAAGTAGTCAGATCCCTTAACTGTATCAAATGCATGAGCTGACCAACTATCCGAGGAATCTACATTTTTCAGTGTTGCAGCAATTCCGCCTTGGGCTGCAACCGAGTGCGAGCGAATTGGGTGAGTTTTGGCAACTAGCGCTACATTCAAACTCGGATCGGTACGGGCAATTTCAACGGCGGCTCGACACCCAGCTAATCCTCCGCCCACTATAATAATGTCGTGTTCTAGCATAATCGGCTAATACTTAAAAGTTATCCTGCTCTATACTGACCTAAATAAAAACTTCTTCGCCTTTTGGCAAAGAAGCTCTTGATTAAAGTATGAAGTGTGAATTATAACCTTCATACTTCATCGTTCATCCTTGATTTTAGGTGGTTGCTTGTACTGGCTGTTGTTGAGATACGTTGCCAGGAATAGGTTCTGTCTTTGTCCCTGGTTCTACAGCAGCTAACTCGATGTGATTGAGCAGTGTAGTTACGAAGGCAAAAAGCAAGAAGGGCAGTGATAGTAATACTATCAGTCCAACTGTGGCTAAGGCGTATACTGGCCGTCTTGCTCCCATCATTGCCATTGCCGAAGCCAAACTCACAGTAATAGTGATTAACCAGACAATGATTTGACCGTAGATATCACCGAAGGTTAACGTACAGATAAAACGGTATTTTTGGAGATTATTCATCACATTTTCTTCCAATTCTTAATATCTAGATTAAAGCTCTGACTGTGTTCTAGACGATTTCTAAAGCTTTTTGACAAGTTTGCAACAGGACTTTACAGTTTGCTCAATTTTATGAGCGCGATCGCATTTAATACACTTCTCAAGGAGGATGAGGAGTGAGTGGCTGTTGGCTAATAAGCCAAGTTTGGATTGAGTCTCTTTTTCTCCCTTGTCCCCCTGCTCTCTTGTCTCCCCTTTTCGGCTATTGTACGTAAAAATTTATACTTTTATCTCATTGTAATACTTGCGTGTCGGGACGACTGATATCTAACCCGACTTAAACACAGATTAATAATTAATTAACCTTTTGTTTAGCTTAGCTTAATTAGTTCATTTATTATGTGCGCAATTATTAGATCTGTTTGTGAGAATTACTACTTTAATTAAGTAGAGGATGAGGAGTGAAAAATATGAGCCAATCTACAAGCACCATTAGGCGCGTGGTTACGGCAACAGTTGTCAGTGCTGGCTTAACGTTGGGTGCTGTAGCAGTAGCGATCGCTCAACAAGCCTCACTCAATGGTGCTGGGGCTACTTTCCCGGAACCTCTTTATCAACGCTATTCTGGCGAACTGCGTAAGACAAACCCACCGATTCAACTCAACTATCAAGGTATTGGTAGCGGCGGTGGAGTTAGACAGTTCATCGCAGGTTCTGTTGATTTCGGTGCTAGCGACAATGCTATGACCGATGAAGAAGTTAAAAAAGTCAGTAACGGCGTAGTGTTTGTCCCCACAGCGGGTGGCCCTGTTGCTGTTGTTTACAACGTTCCTGGTGTCTCCAATCTTAAGTTATCCCGCAAGGTTCTGCCAGCTATCTTTTCTGGTCAAATTACAAATTGGAACGACCCCAAGATCGCAGCTGACAATGCAGGTGTGAATCTACCTAACCAACCGATTAGATTAGCTGTACGTGCAGATGCTAGTGGTACGAGCTTTATTTTCAGCAATGCCCTAAGTACAATGGATTCTTACTTCAAGGGCAGAATCGGTGCGAGTAGATCGCCCTCATGGCCTGGAAAACCCTTGAGTGGTAAAGGTAATCCTGGCGTTACTCAAATCGTACAGCGGACTAGAGGCAGCATTGGCTATGTTGAGGCAACTTTTGCCGAGCAAAACAAGCTTCAGACAGCCCAGGTGCAAAACCAGAAGGGAGAATACGTTGCACCTACTTTGGAAGCAGCAAATCAAGCTCTAGAAACCGTACAGTTCAATCCTGATTTTCGCGTTGACTATGCTAAACTAGGCAACCCTAGCACTGGATATCCCATCACTGGTTTGACCTGGATTATGGTATATAAAAATTACCAAAAACCAGGCAAAGCTGATGCCGTGAAACGGATGGTGCAGTGGATGATGACTGACGGACAAAAATTGAATCGCGATCTTGGATATACTCAGATTCCATCCAAAGTCACTACCCAAGTTGTGCAAACTGTCAATAGTAGCGTTCAAGGTAAATAATTTCTATATCCTTCCGGCACTCAAAGGTAATTGCTAGTTAGGTAAAAATTATGAATGATGAATGATGAATGATGAATTAATTTGCAATCTTGCGTATTCATCATTCAGCATTCAGCATTCAGCATTCATCATTCCCATTACCTATTACCGACTCCCAACATTATTAAAGCGTATTATTGACCGAGACATATGCAAGAGCCTTCTCCTAGATTATCTACCCAACTCGACATCACAAAGACCAGTGGAGAGAATCTCTGGCTAGATCGGGGGTTTACGTGGCTTGTGCTTGGTTTTGCCTGCGTTACTGTTGTCTTGTTGATTTGGATGACTTGGATCATCTTCCAGAATGCTCAACCAGCAATTGAGAAATTTGGGCTGGGATTTTTATGGAGCCAAGATTGGAGTGTAGGCGATCTAAAGTTTGGCGCATTGCCGTACATTTACGGAACATTGGTAAGTTCGGGATTAGCATTGTTGCTAGCAGTTCCGATTGGACTTGCGGTAGCTTTGGTTACAAGCGAAGATTTTTTACCGCCTTGGGTGCGATCGCCTATCGCTTTTCTGGTTGAACTGATTGCAGCCATTCCCAGTGTAATTATTGGGCTTTGGGGAATTTTTGTCTTAATTCCCATTTTGCAACCAATTCAAGATTGGCTTTACCAATATTTCCAGTGGATTCCCTTATTCAGCACCCAATCTTCTGGTTATAGCATGATGGCAGCTGGTACTATCCTCACAATCATGATTTTGCCTACAATGGCTGCTATTAGCCGCGAGGTGTTAATAGCACTACCTAAAGAGTTGCGCAGCGGTTCAATGTCTTTGGGAGCGACTCGCTGGGAAACTATCTTTAGAGTATTACTACCTGCTGGTATTTCTGGAATATTAGGCGCGGTAATTTTGGCATTAGGACGCGCTTTGGGTGAGACGATGGCGGTGACAATGGTAATTGGCAATTCTCCCACAATTAGCCCCTCAATTCTAGAATTGGGATACACTATCCCGGCTGTACTAGCAAATGAATTTGGCGAAGCACAAGATGAACTCCACGTTGGAGCCTTGATGTATCTTGCCTTAATTCTTTTTGCGGTGACACTAATAGTTAATATTGCTGCTGTGTTGATGGTGCGGTTGATTGGTCATAAGAAAGCGTGAAAAATGCAAAATGTACAGACGCGATATATCGCGTCTGTACTATGAAGGATGAAGTGATAATTTAGATTTTTTAGCAAAATTATCTATTTTAAAAGTATCAAAATAATTTGTATGTCTATAAGTGATAATCAAAGGCAGGGCAAGGAGAATATAGCAGCAGAATTATGCAATCCTTTACCTCCGGTTAGATCTGTTTTTAACGGAGGTATGACGGTTTTAGCCTTTTTGCTGACAGGATTAGCTATTTTACCGTTGCTGGCAATTTTATTAGAAATTTTGCGCCAAGGACTGCCAAACTTAAAATGGGAAACCTTTGTTTCTTTGCCTGCTCCACAAGGAGTAAAAGATATTCCTAATGGCTTTGGTAATGCGATTGTAGGAACGCTAATGATGGTAGGAATTGCTTGTTTATTCAGCATTCCGATTGGTGTAATGACGGGAATTTTCTTATCAGAATTTGGTAAAGGTACAGCGATCGCCAATTTTGTTCGCTTTATTACTACTATTCTCACAGGTGTACCATCGATTATCGCTGGTGTCTTTGCCTATGGTGTAATTGTCCTCACCTTCAAGGGGTTTTCAGCTGTAGCAGGTGGTTTTGCTCTAGCTGTGATTATGTTACCAGTTGTGGCTTTGACAACAGAAGAAGCCTTAAAACTGATTCCAACTCCACAACGCCTTGCTTCTGCTGCTTTGGGTGCTAGCCGCTTTCAAACTACTTTTCGGATTGTGGTAACAGCTGCGATTCCAGCAATTACCACTGGAATTTTACTGGCTATAGCTCGTGCGGCTGGAGAGACTGCACCACTGCTATTCACTGCTCTATTTAGCCAGGTATGGCCGGAAGGATTATTCAATCCAACTCCAGCCTTGTCTGTATTAATCTATAATTACGCCACTTCACCTTTTATCGAGCAAAACCAGATGGCTTGGACTGCTGCTGTTGTCTTAGTCGGTCTTGTTTTGTGTGTTAGTGCAATCTCTCGCGTGGCGACTAGGAGACGCTGAGAAATTATGAATGATGAATGCTGAATTAAAGTGTAATTTCAATTTCATAATTCACAATTCATAATTTTTCTGACAAACTAACACCTAGAAAAACAATTTTACTGTGAACTACATTAATTCAACTCAAGTGGCTTTAACTCCAGCACTCAGTGTAAAAGATTTGAACTTCTACTATGGCACTCATAAGGCGATCGCAGGAGTGTCAATGGAAATATACCAAAAAAAAGTTACTGCGATTATTGGCCCTTCAGGTTGTGGTAAATCCACCTTTATTAAATCTCTCAACCGAATTAGTGAATTAGAAGGCAAAGTGCGGGTTGAAGGTAGTGTGGAGTTATACGGTCAAAATATTTATGACCGAAGAGTTAACTTAAATCGGTTACGGCAACAAATTGGCATGGTGTTTCAAAAGCCGAACCCTTTCCCGATAAGTATTTACGATAATGTGGCTTACGGTGTGCGCATAGCAGGCCGTCGCTCCAAAGCCGATTTAGATGAAATTGTTGAATCTGCCCTCAAAGGTGCGGCACTATGGAATGAGGTGAAAGATAACCTGAAGAAATCTGCTTTAGGACTTTCTGGAGGTCAACAACAGCGTCTGTGTATTGCCCGTGCTTTAGCTGTGAAGCCGAAAATTTTACTGATGGATGAGCCTGCTTCTGCCCTCGATCCAATTTCCACCATGAAAATTGAGGAACTGATCCACAGCTTGCGCGAAGAATTGACGATCGCAATTGTTACGCACAATATGCAACAAGCAGCGCGTGTTTCCGACTACACAGCTTTCTTCAACACCGATGAAAGTCGGATCGGACAAATGGTAGAATTCGATCAAACAGAGAAAATTTTCTCCACCGCTACCGATCCCCGCACCAGAGACTACGTTGAAGGACGTTTCGGTTGATACGCATATTCATCATTCCCAGACCGATTATAATGTAAGAGACGTTGCATTGCAACGTCTCTGGCGCAACGCCTTTACACGCAATGCTAAACACCAATTTTCATTGCCTGTTGCAAGCGATGTTGAGCTAAACCTTTTTGGTGCAGGATTAACCAAGATTGGATTAGATCGGGTCCGTGCATATCTCCCATGAGTGCGGCGCGTAGCGATCGCATCACTAACCCTTTCTTCACATTCTGCTGTTTAATCACCTGCTTGACGATCTCCTGTGCCCTAGCTTCCGTCAACCCATCTGTGTTATCCAAGCTTGTAACCATAGCTTGAATAACTGCATCCGAACCAGGTTGCTTCAGTTGCTCGGTTGCATCCTGAGTATAATCAACTGACTTGACAAAAAACAGCCGACACATTTCAACTGCATCTGTAAGACGAGTCAGACTTGCAGCAATCAGACTTGTAATTTGTTCTAACCAGGCGCGATCGCTCACCGGATCAAATTCATATCCCGCCTCTTGCCAGTAAGGAATCAGCATATCTGTCAATCTATCCACTGGCATATTGTGCAAATATTGACTGTTAAGCCAATCGAGTTTTGCCCAATCGAACTTTGCCCCAGCCTTATTCACGCGCTCAAAACCAAACAGTTTGGCGGCTTCTTCTAGAGTGAAGATTTCCTGTGTCGAGTCCGGTGGCGACCAACCCAGCAACGTCATGTAATTAACTATTGCTTCTGCCACAAAGCCCATTTTCTTAAAGTCAGAAATGGATGTGACACCATCTCTTTTAGATAGCTTCTGACCGGATATATTTAAAATCAGTGGCGTATGAGAAAACTCTGGTACTGCTGCTTTGAAAGCTTCATACAGCAGAATTTGCTTAGCAGTATTGGCGATGTGGTCTTCTCCCCGAATGACATGAGTGATATTCATATCCATGTCATCGATCACTACAGCAAAATTATACAGTGGTTGCCCAATGCCTCTTTCTACGGCACGGGCAATTACCATATCACCGCCCAAATCGCTACCGCGCCATTTCATTTCTCCTCTTACCAGATCGTTCCAGACTATCTCGCGATCATCTTCAATTTTGAAGCGAATTACCGGACGACGACCTTCTGCTTCAAAAGCAGCTTGTTGCTCAAAAGTCAAATTGCGGTGACGATTATCATACCGGGGAGCTTCATTTCTAGCTTTTTGGGCAGATCTCATTTCTTCCAGTTCTGCTTCACTGGTGTAGCAGCGGTAAGCTAAGCCGAGGTCTAGTAATTCTTGCACCTTTTGCTTGTAGATATCCAAGCGGTCTGATTGGAAGATGGGGCCTTCATCCCAGTTCATTCCCAGCCAGCTTAGACCATCGAGGATATTTTGAGTATATTCGGGACGCGATCGCTCAGTATCTGTATCTTCAATCCGTAAGATAAACTGACCGCCGTGATGACGAGCGAACAGCCAGTTAAATACAGCAGTTCTGGCAGTACCAATGTGTAAGTTACCAGTAGGGCTAGGAGCGATACGGACACGAACAGTCATAATGAATTATGAATTGTGAATTATAAATTATGAATGAGTGAGTCGTTAGTAATGAGATCGTAAATTACACTAACTACTAACATTTCAGCATTCAGCATTCATCATTTTATTTTAACGGGACTGACGGGGCTCGAACCCGCAACTTCCGCCGTGACAGGGCGGTGCTCTAACCAATTGAACTACAGTCCCTTATGCAGTCCGATTTACTATAGTTACAGATTTGGTTGGGTTTGTCAACCTTTTTCCAAATTAAATTGTTGGATAAGTTAGGTGCTTTGATGCTATTACCCAGCGTTAGAAAAGAGCATCGAGGGATGAAGCGATCGCATTGCGTGCTTTTATGCGCTTTGGCTTGTCGTCAGACATCGCTCTGTTGTTGGTTGAATTTAACGCAGCCTGTCTCTAAACTATTGACGCGCCTGCAACCAAGCAACTAGATCTTGTGTCGAAGAGAAATCAAGCAGAGCCTCACCGAGATCTTCTACTTGATTTGTTGAAAGCTGCTGAATTTGCGATCGCAACTGAGGAGGAACCGTACCCAGGCGGCGCGTTAGTTGACGCAGAGTAAGTATCACCTCTCCTTGCTGAATTCCTTGCTGAATTCCTTGCTGCACACCTTCTTGTAGAATTTCCTGATAAAGCGGTGATTCTCGCATAAGATCCTCTCTGAGAAATTGCCGAATTAAGTTTTCATCAAACTTCAACCTCGCCAACACTTCCACACAAGCAGAAATATTCCGCTGTTGGTTTGGTTCTTCAATCATATCGACTCTGGCAGCTACTTGCTCTAGCAAGGCTGTGGGAGAGTCTGCACGCGCCAGCACTGCTAGAGGTAGCAGTGCTTTACTGTTTAGTAATGTAGTTGAATCCTGCTCCCATATCCGCACCACTTGGTAGGAGTGGCGAGTTCTACCGACAGCAAACTGCTCAACGTAGACTGCTTCTGAGTTGGTTTCTTTGAGGAAAATGACTACCTGCTCAATCGGACATTCATATTGACGATACAGTCTCACCCAGTAGTCCAGCATCCGTACTGGTAGAGGCGGTTTAGAAGCAGGAACCGTCTGAAATTCCAGATGGAGAATTTGATTACGCTCTGGTAGGAAGTATAGGGCATCAGAACGAATCGGTTCAAGGCTTAATTCGGTCGATAAGGGTTGAATGGAAATTGAATCAAGATTAAGTAGCCAGCGTACAAAGTCGGCGGGGTACTCAGTCGCCAGATAGCGACAAATGTTGTCGTAAGCCAATGGAGTGCAAAACTAAAGTTAACTTTATATTTTAACTTTTTAACTTTCCATCTCACGAATAATCTTCATTGTTTCCACACTCACAGTGCAGACTCGTTGCAGTAGATCAATTACTTGCTCTTTATAATCTGCAAAGCGGTACCTATTGAACTTTTCAGCAATGGTTGGATCTTTTGGTTTCTTTTCCTTATATTGATATATTGATCCAAAATCCATTCTAGGGCAGAACGGTTTCCTAGGCGATATTCCCAAGCAATTTTCGGGATATGTTCAACCGTGGTTGATTCATCTAAAATGATGCTTCCCTTGTATTTATCTGCTTTTAATTTCGCTTTGTTGAGACGTTGCGATGCATCGTCTGTACAGGGAATCTCAATTCGTTTTAAAGGTAATGGTGTTACTGTTTCATAATTGATGTGTAAATCTATCAAGTATTTAACCCCAGCTAACCCATTTGTGAAAGTCATCATAGAAGGATAAGTGGGGAAACTCTCGTTTCAAATTGAGTTCGTATTTAGTTCGATATGTAGAATTGTGTAAGACTGCATAGGTGTAGTGAAAAATATCTTCTTTGGTAATTTTATTGTCGTTGTAATGAGTTTGGAATTGCTCTAATCCCCAATCAGTGATATTATTAATGCGGTTTTCTTCTTTGTCGTAGCGGTAGAGAGGAAGACATTGATTAGCTCCTGTAACGTGCGGTTCTGCAATACAATCAGTTGCTAAACAGTTAAATGAACTATTACTACCAAAGCTTTTAAAAGTAATAGATTTATTTAGATTATCATTTTCATTATATATGTTAACCCATTGATAAGTTCTACCATTAAAATGTTTATCGAAATACAAATTCTCTTTACAGAAAGGTCTGTAAGAAACTGTTTGTAAATAAATATGAAGCAAGAGTTCATGGAGAGATGGAATGAGCGATATCTAAGAGAAAGCATGATCCTGACACCGAACGATGAGCCAACCATCCTACAAGAGTGACCTGACCGATAAGGAATGGCAGGCCATAGAACCTTTGTTACCTGCGCCAAAGCCTGTTGGTAAAGATCGAGACGTGGACTTAAGGGAAGTGTTGAATGCAATTTTCTACCGTGCCGACAACGGCATCAAATGGCGCGCCTTACCCTGTGATTTTCCAGCATGGCAAACAGTGTATGGATACTATCGATTGTGGGTCAAATTAGGAGTATGGGAGCAAATCAACACCGTCCCCGTGCAGCAAGTGCGCTCATCTGTTGGGCGTGAGGCACAACCAAGGAAGGCAATCATCGATAGTCAGTCCGTTAAACTCGGACAAAAAGGGGGGAGGAACACGGTTTTGATGGCAATAAGTTCGTGAAAGGACGCAAACGACATATTGTGGTCGATGTGCTGGGATTGGTTCTGGGCTGTTATGTCAGCGCAGCGAATGTAGCGATGTGAAGGCGGCACCTGGGGTTTTAGTCTGGGTGTTGGAAATGTATCAACGCATTGTCAAGGTGTTAGCTGACAAGGGATATCGAGGAGACTTTGGGGAATTACTCGGCCACTTCTTTGCCGCGCACTTCCGACAGGTGGAGATGGAGATTAGCCAACGTCCCGATAACGTGAAAGGCTTTCAGGTGGAACCGAAGCGATGGATTGTGGAGCGAACTTGGACATGGTTGGAGAATGCGCGAATTCTGGTTCGTGACTACGAACGATTACCTGAAAATCATGAAAGTATGATTTACGTTGTGATGATTCGATTGATGCTGCGAAGACTCACCAAGAACCGACGAACATGGAACCCTAAAACTGCTTAACGGATATTTACAAACAGTTTATTATAATCTAATTCTGGAATAAGTTGAAAATCTCTCGGTTTGCAATACTTGTTGAGTAAGTTTTGAAATGCAGTCCGAATAGCCGTTTCTTTAGACGAACCATGATATTGAATAATTTTTTCAATTTCTGTATGGTATTGGCTAATTAGTAACTTGGACATATAAAATAATTAAGAGATTTTATATGTCCGATTGTGCTTTATAAATATTATTTAAACTAGAAAAAATTTACTGAAAGAGCCACAAATCATGGCAATCAGTTACTATGACTCGTTTTACAGCTTATTTGAGAAGATAAAGCCTCATTTTTATTGCTCAAATAGGAGATATTTTTTAATATTAAAGTAGTTAATTTTGGTATTTGTATTCTTGAAATTTTCGTGATTTTGTATAAAATTTATAAAGTAATATGACTTCGATAATTAGAACTACGCAAGTTGGAATTTATGACAGTAAATTCCTCATATAGTTCCTAAGTTAAATCTAAAAATGAGAGTAGTAATAGGGGAATATACAGAGACAGGATGCAGAGCATCCAAAATCTCGTTTCCAGGCAGCAGCCCGGAAACGAATCTGAGGTTTAGATTTACTAGGTGTGGGTAATGGTAAGCTTTTCAAGGGGGTAATTAAAGGTGCGATCGCTCTAATTCTTCGCACACCAAAGTTGCTAATTTTTGCGCTGCGCCTGGTTCACCTCTAATGCTACGCAACTGCGATCGCATTTGTTCCAATTTCTCTGGATGTTGCAAAAAATCAAGTGCAAACTCAGCAACTTCTTGTGGTTGAAGTTTACCTACTAATTCTGGTACTACCTCTGACTTTGCCCAAATATTAGGCCATGCTAATAAACCTAGTCGACGCAAAGCAAGCCAGTTAATTACCTTTGCCATGCTAGTTCCAACTAATGGTAAATTTGCTAGCAACCCAGGTATTCCATCCCACGCCCGCATAGCGTCTAGCTGTTGCGTCGGTAGCAAAACAATCATCGGTATGGCTAAAGCACCTAATTCAGCCGTATTTGCCCCTACTGTAGTCAAACACAAGCAGCACTGAGATAATAAATCATAAGCTGGCGATCGCGCCCACAATTCCACACACAAGCCAGAAGGTGTTTTCAGCATCGGCACGTCTTTAGAAGGATGTAGCGTGCTTCCCCGAAGGGGTAGGCTGAAGGATGTAGCTTGCTTCCCCAAAGGGGTAGGCTGAAGGATAAGTTCGGCGGTAGAACCATTTACTAGTTGAATGACTGGATTTTTTTCGGGATTGGCAAAATCAGCTAGAGTTTCTATATCTAAAGTTGGGGCGACAGGAATTACAAACTTAGTTTGTGGTCTATGCTTATGGATATATTCGGCGATCCCTAAAACTAATGGTACTCCCTGAGCTAGTTTTGCAGCTTTCGATCCTGGCAACAATCCGATCAATTCAGTCCTTTGTTCTTCGTCTGCTAATGACGAATGACTAGCAACTTCTGCCATCAAATCGCCTATCACTGTCAATTTATTAGTATATTTAGCAGGTACGCGATCAATTAGATCTGCTTTCATCACGCCAAAGCGATCTATCCAGCGATGCCAGCGAGTTTCCCACTCGGCATAAACAACGGTACGATAGCCTACGTGTCTGCTAATCAGGACAGGGAATAATTGATCGCCACCTAAGAATAGAATTACACCGCGAGTTCTCCAATCCCAATTTTCTGCGGTTTTACCTGACAATAAAAACTGCCAAAAATGTTGCGCTTCCTGTACTCTGTCTACTTGGGGATAGCTGCGGGCAATCGCGGCTTCAAAGCCACTCGCATTCGGACACGGTGATAGTATAACTGAAATGCGTACAACAGAGCGATCGTCACCCAGTTGTTGTCGCAATGCTTGCATGACGGGGCGTACCCAGGTTGTGACTTCCCCAGGGCCATTCGACAGAATTAAGATATCAATCGCCTGCATGAGATCGGGATTAAAGAATATTGTATTCTCATGGTGCGATCGCTCTTAACACTTCTGCAAGTTAGATAAAAAAAGCAAACGGTAAATCACCGAAGATTTACCGCTAAGCTCAACGTAAAATTCTTAACTTGGGGAAATATTTCGGTTTCCTACCCCATCAGAATACCTCCAGATGAGCTGTTACTTGAAATTTGTGATAAAGACGTAACTCCTTCTACAGTTGCAATCAAGTCTCCAGCCACTGTAGAGATTTTGAGATTGCCATTATCTGGCACAAATGAGTAGGTAATTGGTGAATAACCTGCTAAACCAATCGCATCCTTACCTGTTTCAAAGTTTTTAATCACGGCATAGTCACCATCACCGTTGCCTACATAAAAGCTTTGAGGAATACCAAACGGTTGCACTGAAGCGCCAAGAACAAATAAGTCATTTCCCGTTCCACCAGTCAAGGTGTCAACTTCACCCTTGCCTAAATTTTGACTTATGAAGTTCAAATCGCCATTTGCGCGTGAACTATATTCCGATACGTCAACTCCGGTAATGTAATCAATTTTACCTGAAATACTAAAACCAGTGAGACTATCATTTCCAGTAGTTCCAGACAACACGCCAACCCGGTTTGATTCAGCTTGTCCATACTGGATGAAGTGTTGTAAACCAGAGCTAAGGGTTCCTGCCTTGACTGCTGCTGCTACATCGGGGTATAACTTCAAGTAAGCTTGCTCATCAAAAGCACCAGGAGAACGACCTTCAGCCTCTCCATACTGAATATAGTGTTGCAACCCTGATTTTATACTGCCATTAGCAACAGCTGTGGCTACATCTGGGTTCTTTTGCAAATATAGCCCTTCGTCAAAATAAGGCGATACTCCCGCTCTGCCTTCTGCTAAACCGTATTGTTGAAAGTGTTCTAGTCCTGATTTGACTGTTCCAGCCTGCACAGCAGCTTTCACATCAGGGTTATTGTTGAGGTAATAATTTTCGTCAAAGATATTAAAACTCATATGATTTCCCAATAGGGTTAGACCTGAAGTATTATCGCCATTAAGCTATAAAAAGCTTTATGCAAATTTTTAGATGTTTTACTAATTTACAAATACGGAGAAGACTTGATACAATTAATACTTTAATCCGTACTTAATTTTAAAAGCAGAGTTGTCATGGTGCGATCGCATCAAACTCATGTAACCAAATAAAAACGGTAAGCCATTGAGACTTACCGCTAAACTCATTGTTATTTAGTTTTTAATTACAGCACAGTCAGCATTACCAGCGCCGACATATAACACTTGGGATCTCACGAGCGATCAGTTAACAACCGCTACTTAGTTGAGATAGAATAAATCCTGCCCAGAGCCTTTAATCAGAGTATCAACTTGATTCTTCCCAGTATCTTGGCTGCCAAGAGTAACTAGATTGTCAGATCCTCGGTAAGTGTGAAAAATTTTAAGGTTAGAGGTTGAAAGCTATCATTTGATCACGATCGCATTTCTTAAGTAAATTTTTGTAGCTATTTTTCTAATTATTGGATTTCAGCAAGGATTAACAAGACAAGTATAGGATCGAAACTATCTGAATTAGCGATTAACAAAAGGATTTAGGAGAACACTAACTTATGAATCTAGTTTTGCTCCAAAACTGGTTGGATAATGCCTCGTTTGCTGTCCTCTTCATTACCATGCTGATTTATTGGATTGGTGCAGCTTTTCCTGGGCTAAGTTTTATCCCAACTTTGGGAACAGCAGGAATGGCGATCGCCAACCTCTGTATCGCTACTCTTCTAGGTGCTAGGTGGCTAGAAGGTGGCTACTTTCCGATCAGTAACTTATATGAATCCTTGTTTTTCCTCACATGGGGAGTTACAGCCGTTCATCTGATTGCTGAAAACAACAGCCGTAGCCGCTTAGTCGGAGTTTTCACTGCACCCGCAGCAATGGGAATCACTGCTTTTGCAGCTTTGACACTACCATCAGATATGCAAACATCAGCCCCCCTAGTACCAGCGCTGAAGTCTAATTGGCTAATGATGCACGTTAGCGTCATGATGATAAGTTATTCAGCTTTGCTAGTAGGTTCACTGCTAGCAATCGCCTTTCTCTTCGTCTCTGGAGGTAAAAAGATTGCACTACAAGGAAATTCTGTCGGTACTGGCGGTTATCGCTTACAACGCGCCACAGATTTAGTAAATCAACCGCAGGTAGCTAATGGGATCAATAATTCAACCAGCTCTAGCTTAGTTGAAACCAACGGTAGCGCCAAAACCGCCGTCCTTGATTTAATTACAACTACCCCAACTACCAATTCCCAATCACCAATTGCCACCGAACCCCTCTCACCCCAACGTCTCAGCCTTGCCGAAACCCTAGATAATATCAGCTATCGCATTATTGGGCTAGGATTTCCCCTACTGACTATCGGTATCATCGCAGGAGCAGTTTGGGCAAATGAAGCTTGGGGTTCCTACTGGAGTTGGGATCCCAAAGAAACCTGGGCATTAATCACTTGGCTTGTTTTTGCCGCCTATCTCCACGCCCGGATTACTCGTGGCTGGCAAGGTCGCCGTCCTGCTATTCTAGCTGCTACTGGCTTTGTCGTCGTTTGGGTTTGCTATTTAGGTGTAAATCTCTTAGGTAAAGGCTTACATTCCTACGGCTGGTTTTTCTAAGTAACTGTAGCCCGGCATTGCCCACCTTGATAAAATTTGTCGAAGAATCAAACCCGCGTAGGCGGGTTTTGTTTTTATAGCCACCCTTTAATTGCTAGAGTTATTTATGATTTGCAGTTAACCGCTGATTTTTTGGGAATTATAAGTTCAGAGATAAAAAATTAATATGAACAATAAATTCGATCCACTGAACTATGATGATGTCATAGCTGTAGATCCCGACACTTTTGAAGATTTAGACATAACACGCACTTCTAAAGTAATTCACTTGCTCGAAGCAATTCAAGAGTGCTTTGGCGCTGATACAGAAGTAGCAGCCTTGTTTAGCAAGGAGGGTATAGAGTGTGAAGTCTTGAGATTGGGTGCGAAGGAGTGGCAGAAAGGAAAAGTAAGAATCAATCTGGAGTTTTGCCCCAGCCAACCGAGTGAATCCCCTTTGCTTCTAAACAATCTCGATTGCAACCATAAACAAACTGAAAGTAGCCTGTATTTTGAGTTTGACTAATTATTGTTTGGTAACTATAAATTCAGATATTGGAGATTTATATGGGAAAGACTTTTGACCCAATAGATAACAAAGATACAGTTTTGTTCATATCAGATTCTAACGAGCGAGTCTTCATTTCTCACCCTATGTGAAATTCTCAAGCCAGGTGGTTACTGGAAAAAAGGTAAAATTAGAATCCTAATTAGCCTAGAATTTTCTCCTGATGAACCTGAATCACCACTGGATGATATTCGTCAAACTCTCAAACAAGCTGAAATCTCATAATTAGGCATAATTGTTGTGTCGTCTGGGCATTGCCCACCCTACTTGTGAATTCTGCACTATGCCCTCACGCTCCAACTGGACACCTCTTCACGCCAAGCTACATCGTACAATCCGATCGCGCCAGTTGTTGGAGCGTAACCAAAGAATACTCGTTGCCGTATCCGGTGGACAAGATTCGCTGTGCTTATTCAAATTACTCTTAGATCTACAACCAAAGTGGGGCTGGCAACTAGGAATTGCTCACTGCGATCATCGTTGGCGACACGACTCGCAAGCCAATGCTAACTATGTAGAACAGCTAGCTAAAACTTGGTCAACACCATTTTATTGTCATACAGCCGCGCAACCGTTGCCAAGTGAAGCAACAGCGCGGCAATGGCGATATCAAACCTTAAGTGCGATCGCTATGGCAAATGGCTACATCTGCGTTATTACAGGTCATACAAAGAGCGATCGCGCCGAAACCCTTCTTTACAACTTAATTCGTGGCAGTGGTACTGATGGATTGCAAGCCCTAACTTGGAAACGCTTGCTTGGTGATGAACTAATGCTGGTGCGTCCCCTCCTAGAAGTCACAAGGTCAGAAACTGGACAATTTTGCCAAAATATGCTTATTAAAGTTTGGGAGGATTCTACCAATCAAGAATTAAAGTATGCCCGTAACCGCATTCGTCAAGAGATAATACCTTATTTGCAAACCCACTTCAACCCGCAAGTTGAATCAACATTAGCTCAAACCGCTGAATTGTTACAAGCTGAGGTGGAATATCTTGAACAAGCTGCCCATCAGTTGAAGCAACAAGCCATGTCTATTTTAGAGCAGGGGAAGAATGAACAATTTACATCTGATTATGGCGAATTACTTTGTTCTTTGCCCCTCAAACTAAATCGTCGTGTCTTGCGATCAGCACCCCTGGCCTTGCAACGTCGCGCCATGCGTCAAATTTTGCAACAAATACTACCATTTAATCCTAATTTTGAACATATTGAGAAACTAACAGCCTTGATTACAGCACCCAATCGGACGCAAACCGATCCATTTCCCGGAGGTGCGATCGCCTCTGTAGACAAAGACTGGATCTGGTTAAAACATGACTAAGTTTTGACAACGATCTTTTGACGGATTTGATCGATAGCTTGGCGCTGATGTCCTGCTTCCTGTGACTGAGATAATATCCCAGCAATTCCTTGCAGTTTATGTCGCAACCCATCCAGACTATCCTGAACTGGCCTGAGCATTTCTTCATAAAGATTCACTCGTCCCCAATATTCTGCCACCATTGCCCGTAAAGACAGCAATTCCTGCTCCCATTTTTGCAGTTCCTGCCACTTTCTTTCTTGTTCTTGAGTTTGATTGCCTACCATACTCTGCGCTAAGTCGATGCTAGAGTGCAACTGTTCAATCTCTTGCTCCAACTTTTTCAGCGCCTGCAGTTGTTGTTGTTTCTGCGTCTGAATCTGACTCAAAACCGGATCTAGATCGAGTTTGTAGTCTTCTTGTCTGCTACCAATACTAATTCCTTGTCGCTGCCACAACACTGATTGATGTTGACGTAGAGTTTCCTTGCGATTTTGTAGATTTTGGCGCTGACCAACTAATGTTTGATGCAGAAACTCGTAGCTATCTTGCTCGTCTGCAATTTCCGCTTCTATACTTGTGCGATCTAGCGCATTGCTTAACTGTGCTTGCAGTTCATCGATCGCCTGTTGCCTCAACGTTAACTCTTCTTCTTGCTCGTGTACAAAATCAGAAGCATTTTCCCAATCCCGACGCAAGTCTTGCACAACTTGCTGCAACTGTTCTAGAGGCATTTTCTCCAACCTTGATAGATCGACTTGTTGGGTGAAGATGATTTGATCGAGTGGCTGAATCAAACTGTAAAGCTGTTGGTATAGCTCTTCTTGATGACGCAGTTGCTCCCTCAGCACCTGAGCATAATCTTGTTTGTTTTTAAGTTCAGTAGTTTGCAACTGTAAACTTACTTTATTCTCCTCCAGAGCTTTTTGTGACATCTGCCACTCTTGGAAACTATTTTGCACCATCAAGGCTTGGCGATCGACTTCTGCTTGTTTCTCATTAGCAGCAAGTTTTTGCTCCTCCGATCTTTCCCAGTGTGGGTTGAGAGTAGCTTGCTGAGTTTCAACCAATTCCAGAGCGAAAAGAATTTCCTGTCGTACAGATGCTGTAGGCATACCTTGTGACAAGCGATCGAGCAATTCTTCAACTTGGCTGACAGTCGTCTCATCTAACCCAGGCTGTAGCGGATTGCTCTGTAGCCGATTGTACTCTTCCTCGATTTGTTCGAGCTGTTCTAAACGCGCCTCCATTTCCATGTGGCGGCGATTCATTTCCTCACTCTGAAACCTTAGAGATTCCTTCCACTGTTCAATTTCTTGGTCTTGACCTTTAGACTTTTCTATTTGACGCGAGAAAGTTTGCAGAATACTAACCAAAGGACGGCCAGCTTCCTGAATTCGTTGCACTTGTCGATTGGAATTTAAATCAGCTAGCACTAGCGCCCCAGTATTGAAATTACCAGCTTCCTCAGCCGGAATTACTTCCTCTGGCTGCACGGGGTTCCAACTAGAGTCAGCCCGCTGAAAAGCCAGCAGCTTAATTTCTGTCTTAAGCGCCCCTATAAACGTTTTCTGCTTTTGTACTTCTGCTAAATACAGCACACTGATCGCCCTCTTGATTTACCTGATGCCTAAGCTTGAAAGGATTCTTGTCATCATGGTTCGATCCATTTGGATGAAAACACCATTTGGATTAAACCTATTTTTAGCACACCCTACAGATTAACTGTCCGACCTCTATTTTGGACTGACTCCAGTCCAAATCACTTCCGAGTTATTGCTTAACTCACTCATGCTGTTATTTTTACAATTAGTTACAAACACGATTTGTCTTTTGTCCTTTGTCATTAGTCCGAATGGCACTATCTCAAAGCTGTTGGATGAATTGTGGCACGGGCAGGATGCTTGTGCCCCAGTGCTTGAAGCTGGAAAAATGCCAACTTTGACACATTTTTGACATAGGCTTTAGTCCTTTGTCGACAATTTTTGACTTTGAACTCTCGATCCATAGCCATTCACTATTGACAAATAACTCTTGATAAATGAAAAATGACAAATTTTGAGAGATTGGCAACAACTAAGGGAAAAATTAACAACAGAGGCAGATGCAATTTTTCTGGAGCTTTATTAGTTAAATGCAGGGTAATTTAAATGAAATTGATATTCGCAGTATTCTCCAGTTGATTGAATTGGGACAGCGCACGGGGCAACTTTTTGTTGAAGCTTACAGCACTCCCACCATTAGCATTGCTAGCAATACTGGGAATCAAGGCTTGTTGCGTAACTTCCAATCGCCAAAAGAACAGTCCTGGTTTGTCTTTTTTCTCAATGGTCAAGTTGTCTATGCTACTGATAGCGACACTAGCTTATCCCGTCTACGCGACTACCTGCGACGTTATCGCTTAGAAACCAGTCTTGATCGCATAGCAGATTCATCATTAGTAGATCGCAATGCTCCAGAATATACCTATCTTTGGGTATTGCTGGAAAACCATATTCTCACTCCATCTCAAGGTCGCAGCATTCTCCAAAGCATTGTGCATGAAACACTTTTCGACCTGCTCGGCTTACACCAAGGTTCTTTCATCTTTGAGAAGAGTTCTGCTCTGTCACCTCAGTTAACTACGTTGAAGATTAGCTACCTGGTGACGAAAATTATGCAACAGGTGCAGGAGTGGAAGCAATTACATCCACATATTCAATCTCCCAATCAGTGTCTGGCGATCGCTGACTATAACCGATTACGTCAAGTATTACCAACAGCTACATTCGATTATCTTAAGAGTTGCCTCGATGGCAAAACCTCCCTTCGCCAACTAGCTCGTTATTTGAATCGTGATATTTTGACTGTTGGTAGAGCTATGTATCCCTTTGTCAAACAAGGTTGGATTCAAATGCTCAATCGGGCTATCGCCACTACTCCCACGCCAACTGCTGATTTGCCACCCTTGAGTGCAACCAAAATGCCTCGAATTATCTGCATTGACGATGCGATCGCTATCTGTAAAGTGATAGAGTCTATTCTCAAGCTCCAGGGTTACGAGGTTGTTAGTTGTAGTAATCCCTTAGAAGCGTTCAGTCTTGTCTTTCAGTTCAAACCTGATTTAATCTTCTGCGATCTTGCCATGCCCGAACTAGATGGCTATGAACTTTGCGCCATGCTACGCCACTCCAGCAAGTTTCGCCAAACACCGATTGTCATGCTCACAGGTAAAGACCAATTTATCGATCGCGTCAAAGCCAGAATGCTAGGAGCAACAGATTATCTAACTAAGCCATTTACTGATTGCGAGTTATTGACGTTAGTCGAAAAACATTTACACCTCAATAGCATCAATTTTATTCAACCAGAATATGTAACAAAAATTTAACAAAATATAACATACCTTTATTCACCTCTGTACATTCACTGAAGAAAAACATATTTACAGCTTAAAGGCAGTCAAGTTCTCAGTGGATTTTCGCTTGGATCTATAACTAAGGTGGCGTTAAGTTGATTCTGTAGTTTTATGGTGTAATGCTACCTGAAAAGAGCAGCTACCTAAGTAATCGATTTTAAAGCTAAAAAAGTTAGATTCATTCTATGGAATTGCGGCTTGGCTGCTAGTTTTTGCATAAGAAACATTCTTAACAGAAACAGCCGCAATCTAACTCTATAAAACTAATCTATTTTTTTAGCTTTGCCACAGTGTTTCTATTACAAGATTTAATTCTTGTTGTTTTATGCCAATTCAAATACAAATTAATATCACACAATTAGCTTACATTACATTGGCATCTTTAAATCAATTAGTAAATCATAAAACTTACTTGATTGATTAAACATTTTTAGGTGGTTCGTGAAGGCCGTTCTCTCAAGCAGGAACGTTTAGGAGGCAGATAACAGGTATGAGTATAGTGCTGGTTGTGGATGATAGTCCTACTCAACGGGAACTAATTATAGATGCCCTACAAAACAGTGGGTTAACAGTTATGGCAGTCAACGATGGGATGGAAGCTTTGCAACATATGCAGATGACTTGCCCCGATCTAGTTGTGCTGGATATTGTCATGCCCAAAATGAACGGCTACGAGGTTTGTCGGAAACTGAAAACCGATCCAAAAACCCAAAAAGTACCAGTGATAATGTGTTCTTCTAAAGGTGAAGAATTTGACCGCTACTGGGGTATGAAACAAGGTGCAGATGCTTATATTGTCAAACCGTTTCAACCTAAAGAGTTGGTGGCAACAGTCAAGCAACTACTAAGAGGATGAGGTTAAATACTATGAGCAATCAAGTTCAGATTGAGGGGGAACTTCAGCAATTAGAAATTCGGGAAGGCGAACTGCACCTGCGTTTTTACGTAACCCCAACTCAGGAGTTAGCGCTACCAGCAGTAGCGATTCGAGAGGTAATTTCGGCACCTCTCGACCGAATTACACCAATTCCCAATTCCTCACCTTTACTAATAGGTAGTTTGAATTTGCGCGGGCGAGTAATTTGGGTAGCAGATCTAGGTCAATTATTAGGAGAAACAACAGCATTAAACACTGAAAGACCAGAAATTCCAGTAATTGCAGTAGAAGAGCAAGACATATTACTAGGATTGGCCGTTGACCGAATTATCAACATGGAATGGCTGGATGTGGAGGGATTGCGCCAGCTAGATCAAGCGATGGACAAGATGGCACCATTTGTTCGTGGTGAATGGGTTTTGGATGAGCATACCCATCAGTCTCTTCGACTGCTGGATCAAAAGGCAATTGTTCAAAGCGATCGCTGGGGTTGGAAAAACAGTTAACTATGCTGAACTCTTTTTTATTCAATTGTCGTGTAATTATATCCTCCGCAAAATCTAATGAAGGTTCAGTATTGGTCAGTTTCCATGCGAGGCAGCATGAAATTAAGGCAAGCAGAGGCAGCAAATGACATCAAGTATCAATCACGATCGGGAATATCAACAAGCTCAAAAAGCTTATATTCAGGGTAACTACGAAGAGGCAGCAATTTTAATTGACAAGTTAGTTCAAGACTTGCCTAACGATTCTAATTGCCGCCTTTTGAGAGGTCACATTTATTGTGTTCTCCGCCATTATGAAATAGCACGAGAACAGTATCAATTAGTGCTGCAACTAACTGAGGACATAGAACTAGTTGATTGTGCCAAAAACGGTTTAGAATCTGTCAATCAGTACGAAAGCTCCGAGCAATTAGCTAGTGGTGTACAGTATAAAGATTCTGATGAGACCTTTTTACTAGCAGCTAATTCCTCAGTTCCAGATGATTATCAAGCAGGAAATGAGCAACAAGACTCACAAGATTGGTATCTGGCAAATTTTACTCCTAATAGTTCAGAACCAGCTTTTGCCGATCAGCATTCATTTGACAACACTTATGAGGAATCGAACAACGCTAGTAACGATTTCACTAGCACAGGGGAATATTTATCACCTTATGTAAATCCATTTAACTTAAGCGAAGCAGACTATTCACCAGTACCAAATGCAAATGAATATGAATATGGTGCTGGTTTAATTGAAAATAGCGACAACTCTAATAGCTTTCAAGCGACAGATGATAATTTCAACTTCTCTTATGAGGAAGTTGAGCAAAGAAATTCGAGCAGAGCTTCGAGCAGTAGTAGTGACGACAGCCTGTCCGATAGTGAACCATATTTATCATCTGGCTTCGAGCAGTTGTATCAATCAGATATACCCGATCTAGAAGATGCAACCTTTTTAATTTCAGCCCCAGGATTTAAACCAAACGCGCCAAACACGAACGAAGAAGATAAATTTACTCACTTTCCGGCTGAGGATCTGACTTCAACAAACTCAGAGCAGGCTGATTCTAACTTGGGAGCAGAACAAGAACCAATGTTTTCATCTTCATCGGTCGAACAAAATGGATTTTATCATCAACATGATGCTGATTTAGCTGAGCTTAAAAAGCCTAATAAATCTGATAATTCTGACGGTGTTGAATTAAATAAGTTAAGCGATCGCTTCGGTTCTCAACCAGCAGTAAATACTGATGAGGAAAACTTGAATTCTGCCTCTTTGAGCCAGTCTAGTAATATTAATTTTATCGAAGAATTTGAACTGCCAGAAGCAGCGCAATTAATCGACTCTGGAATGCTGTCATCTGCTCATGCAGGTCATCATTTACCGCTTTCTGAACCTGAAGCAAAAAGTGGTGAACAAAGCGATGGACAAGGAACAGAAGAGTTCAATCTTTCCAGTTTTGCTACAGCACAAACCCCTAGCATTATTTCAACAGATAGTTTCAATAGCAAAGCAAACACTAGCGATCGCGGCTTATTAGGACAATTTGAGCAAGCATCCCTAACGAAAAAACAGTGGCTCACTGCCAGTACAGTGGGAATTACCTCAGCTTTAGTTGTAGCAGTAGTTGGCTTTGGGGGATCTTTAATTCAAAAAGACAGTAAAGCAATACCTACAAATGTGGCAATGGCTGTAGCAGCAGGTGTTGCAGGTTTTGCCAGTTCGCGCTACTTGGGACGAGCAACAATGAAACAGATCCAACAAACCACAATGGATCTGAGAACTCAATTTAATACCGTGCGAACAGGTAATTTTGATGCTCAAGCTACAGTTTATTCAGAAGATGAATTCGGTCTTCTAGCTTCTGAGTTCAACGAAATGCTGCAAGGCATCTCTAAAAATACGCTGGAGACACAACGCAAAGCACAAGAGCAGGAACAAGCCAAAGAAGAATTGCAACGTCAGGTGATCCGGCTACTTGATGATGTAGAAGGAGCAGCTAGGGGAGATTTGACTGTACAAGCTGAGGTAACAGCTGATGTTTTAGGGGCAGTTGCCGACTCGTTTAACTTGACAATTCAAAATCTGCGCGAAATTGTGCAGCAGGTGAAGCTAGCAGCGCGTCAAGTCAGTCAAGGTTCAACCGAAAATGAAACATTCGCCCGTGCCTTGTCTCAAGATGCCTTGCGGCAAGCAGAAGAACTGGCGGTAACACTAAATTCCGTCCAGGTGCTGACGAACGTAATTCAAAGGGTGGCAGAATCAGCACGAGAAGCTGAAGAAGTTGCACAATCAGCCTCAGCCACTGCTCAAAAAGGCGGTGAGGCAGTAGAGCGAACGGTAGCAGGTATTTTGGAGATTCGGCAAACTGTAGCGGAAACAACCCGCAAGGTGAAGCGCCTAGCAGAATCGTCTCAAGAAATTTCCAAGATCGTAGCACTGATTTCTCAAATTGCTTCGCGGACGAATATGTTGGCACTCAATGCCAGTATTGAGGCGGCAAGGGCTGGAGAAGCGGGTCGGGGCTTTGCAATTGTAGCAGACGAAGTGCGCCTGCTAGCAGATAGAGTTGCTAAAGCACTGAAGGAAATCGAACAAATTGTACGGCAAATTCAAAGTGAAACTGGTTCCGTAATGACTGCAATGGAGGAAGGCACTCAGCAGGTTATTGAAGGAACAAAACTAGCCGAACAAGCCAAGCGAGCGCTGGAAGATATCGTGCAAGTATCAGATCGCATCGATACACTTGTTGGCTCGATTACGGCTGATACGGTGCAGCAGACCGAAACATCGCGTTCTGTGGCATCTGTGGTGCAGTCAGTTGAGCTAACAGCCCAAGAAACTTCTCAGGAAGCCCAGCGAGTTTCCGGCTCCCTGCAAAACTTAGTGCAGGTAGCGGGTGAATTGCTCAACTCAGTTGAGCGCTTCCAGGTATAAAAGCCAGTGTTTTGAGATTTAGAAGCGGGTTTGATGTCAAAGGCGATCGCATTTATGCCTTTTCAACTTATCCCTACCAAGTTTTGAGTTCAAGAATAGCAAAGAAATTACCAAGGTAATTTGCTTTCTTGTTTAGTGCCCAGTCTTGAGTTAATGCAAAATATCTAACTCAAAACTAATTCTTTTTCCTCAAAACTCAAAATTATTTCTGAACTCAAAACTAATTCTTTTCTCTCAAAACTTAGAACTTAAAACTCACGATTATTGCTATGCAGCCGGAACAACAACAGCGAATTCTGGGCTACTTCATTGAGGAAGCTAAAGACCACCTGACTACAATAGAGCAGGGTTTGCTCAATCTGCAAAACACACTCCAGGACTCGGAGATGGTAAACGAAATCTTCCGAGCAGCCCACTCAATTAAAGGTGGGGCGGCGATGCTTGGACTTAATAGCATTCAACGCACAGCTCACCGCTTTGAAGACTTTTTCAAAATACTGAAAGAGTGTCAATCAATTCAAGTCGACCATGATATCGAGTCTTTATTTTTGCGAATGTTTGATACTCTCAAGGCGCTAGTGGATGGCCTTGAGAGTGACTCTGGCTTGACAGCAGATGTCGCAAATCATTTGATGTCAGAAGTAGAGCCAGTTTTTGACAAACTTGAGCAGCATCTGGAATCACGAGTGCATCAAGTTGGAGGCGGGGAAGCGGACTTAGAGAGCGACTTCCTCAAGTCTTCCCCTCCCCAAGTCTTCCCCTCCTCTCTCTTATCTGTGTTTCAAAACAGCGTGCCGGAAATACTGCGGCAGATGTTACATCTGTTCAAACAGCCTGAAACTCAGCAGACACGCAAAGAGCTAGAAGAATATTGTAATCAGCTAGCACAACTAGGTGAACAATTTAACTTGTCTGGTTGGTCTACTTTATGTGAAACCGCAGCAGGTGCGATCGCAAGTTCAGAAAATTCCTATCGTACTTTAGCCCCAATTGTTATTAAGGAAGTTAAACAGGCACAAGAATTAGTGTTGGCGGATCGTGCCAATGAAATTGCAACTTGCGAACAACTACAAGCACTATCCATAAAAACCTTCTTATTTGACTGGGAAGACACAAACACTACCTTTGAGTCTCAAGCTCAGCAAATAACTGAAATGATGGTAGTTGCCGAGCAAGAATCAACAGAACTCTCTAGCATCGGACATAACGCACCTGAGTCAGAATTCTTAGCAGGTATTAGTGAGTTAAGTACACAAGAACAAATCAGCGATTGGGTAGCAGAAGATAACTTAAGTAACTTATTTGCACTCAACCCACATCAAAATAAACAAAATTGGCAAGAAAATTCAGCTATATCAGACTTCCTAAATTTAGAAGATGATTTAGAAAGTAGTCTAATTGAGGATTCAGGAGACACTTTACCTCTAATTTCCTCCGAAGAGACTTTGGCACTTAACAGTTTATTTGATGAAGCTCAAGATACATCACTAGGCTTAAATACCGCAGAACCTGGATTTTGCGATTTGTTTAAAGCTCCAGAAGCAGATTTAGAAAGTCTTGACTTATTAGAAGTTTCTACTACTGACTCAACAGAAACACGGGATTTGAGCAGTTTTTGGACAGAGGAAACTAACACACCAACGCAGAGTGAATTGGAAAAAGAAGAATTTTCTTTTTCCTTAGATGCAAATGATTCGTTTGTTTCTTCAACAGAATCTTTCACACTCCCGATAAATTCATTCGAGAAAAACAATGATGTCAATGTTATCAATGACACTGCTACAAACATCAGCGAACTAGAGCAGACATTTGATGATTTTGGGTTGACTGAACTAGAGGTCGATTTGACCACAGTGTTGGAATGCAACTTATCGAACGACTCTACTGAGTTTTTAGATACGGTAGTAGATACAACACCGACAGATGTGCCTGAAATTACTGCTGACGTGGAATCGAGTCTTCCTCCCATAGCCAAAGATTTATTCGGCAGTGTTACTTTTGAATCTGAGTCGAGCCTCGATTTATTTGAAGAGGCAGTCACACCCTCTTTAACTGAACTAGATTTCAACCTCGACGCTAGTAGCAGCGATTTGTTCAACTCCGACACTGTACCAAACTTGGAGCTATTTGAAGCTTCATCTGAAGTTCCCGCCACAGACAGTGCAGCTGAGCTAATGGCAGGATTTGAACCGATTGAGATGGAACTGGATTTGGGCTTAGACTCTAGCAGCAGCGATTTGTTCAACTCCGACACTGAGCCAAATTTGGAATTATTTGAAGCTTCAGCTGAAGTTCCTGCCACAGACAGTGCAGCTGAGTTAATGGCAGGATTTGAACTGGGGGCGACTGAACTAAATTTCAACCTTGGGGCTGGCGCACAAGACTTATTTAGCCACGAGGAAGTTGAGCCAAACCTGGAATTAGCGGAAATTGAGTCAAACCTGGAACTATTTGAAGCTTCAGATGAAGTTTCCGCCACAGACAGTGCAGCTGAGCTAATGGCAGGATTTGAACTGGGGGCGACTGAACTAAATTTCAACCTTGAGGCTGGCGCACAAGACTTATTCAGCTACGAGGACACTTTATCAAACCTGGAGCTATTTGAAGCTTCATCTGAAGTTCCCGTCACAGACAGTGCAACTGATTTAAGTGAACTGGATTTCAACCTTGAGGCTAGCGCACAAGACTTATTCAGCCACGAGGACACTGCACCTAGCTTGGAACTATTTCAAGCTTCAGATGAAGTTTCAGCCAGCGACAGTGCAACTGAGTTAACTGAACTAGATTTTAGCGTTGATTCTAGTAGCAGCGATTTGTTCAACTCCGACACTGCACCCAGCTTGGAACTATTTGAAGCTTTAGATGAAGTTCCCGCCACAGACAGTGCATCTGAGCTAATGGCAGGATTTGAACTGGGGGCGACTGAACTGGATTTGGGTCTTGACTCCAGTGACAGCGAGTTGTTCAACTCGGATACTACAGCCAACCTGGAATTATTTGGAGCTTCAGCTGAAGTTCCCGCCACAGACAGTGCAACTGAGTTAAATGAACTAAATTTCAGCCTAGACTCTAGTAGCAGCGAGTTGTTCAACTCCGACACTGAGCCAAATCTGGAATTATTTGGAGCTTCAGCTGAAGTTCCAGCCAACGACAGTGCAACTGAGTTAATCGCAGGATTTGAACTGGGTGCGACTGAACTGGATTTGGGTCTCGACCCTGGCGTACAAGACTTATTCAGCCACGAGGAAATTGAGCCAAATCTGGAATTATTTGAAGCTTCAGCTGAAGTTCCAGCCAGCGACAGTGCAACTGAGTTAAATGAACTAGATTTCAACTTAGACTCCACTGACAGCGAGTTGTTCAACTCCGACACTGAGCCAAATCTGGAATTATTTGGAGCTTCAGATGAAGTTCCAGCCAGCGACAGTGCAACTGAGTTAATCGCAGGATTTGAACTGGGTGCGACTGAACTGGGTTTGGGTCTCGACGCTGGCGTACAAGACTTATTCAGCCACGAGGAAATTGAGCCAAACCTGGAGTTATTTGAAGCTTCGGCTGAAGTTCCAATTGTGGAGAATGCTGCTGAGTTAATGGCAGCACTCGATTTGATAGATTCTGCCCAAACGGCGCTAGAAGACGAGTTAAATACGGTAGATTTCGAGGTTGAAGAGAGGCGATCGCAGACACAATCAATTCATGAAGAATTGCCAGCAAGTGTTGTATCAGATGTAGTACCACAAGAACAACCAAATGCGATTGCATTGGAAGGTGAGACAGACGATTTTGCAGACTTAGAAGCGCTCTTAAATGAGGAATCAATTTCAGATGTTCTGCCAACATTTGAAGCCTCTATCGCACCAGACGCAGCTACAGTAGCATCAGTTACAATGGCTAGTGCGACCGAGAGCAGCAACGATGAATTTGGCGATTTGGATAAGCTGCTTGGGGGAACTTCAAGAGAAACTGCAAGTGCCACTCCGGTTCAGCCACAGCAAAAACAAACTGCAACTAATTCCCGCCGTTCAGCATTTGAACAAATGATGCGGGTGCCAGTCAAGCAACTAGATAGCATCAGTAACCAGGTTGGGGAACTGGTTGTCTATCGTAATAGTTTGGAGCAGGATCAAGAGAGGCTGCATCAATTCCTAGATAATTTACTGCATCAAGTACACCAACTGAGTGATGTGGGCACTAGGATGCAAGAACTATACGAGCGATCGCTAGTAGAAGCATCGCTACTAGGTAATCGTCAAGGCTCACACTCATCATTAATAGATAGTTCCGCTTCTTCTCCAAAAGGTCATGTTACAGGCATAAACTTTGATGCCTTGGAAATGGATCGCTTTACAAGCTTCCACACTTTGGCTCAGGAAATGATTGAGCTAATTGTACGAGTGCGCGAGGCATCATCGGATATTGAGTTTGTCACGGGTGAAACCGAGCAAGTGGCTCGTCAGTTTCGGCAGGTGACAACTCAACTGCAAGAAGGAATAACGAGATCGCGCATGGTTCCTTTCTCTCAAATTGCCGAGCGCTTACCCCGTGCCGTAAAAGATATTTCCTTTAAATATGGCAAGCAAGCAGAACTGCAAATCGAAGGCAAGGATACCTTAATTGACAAGGTAATTCTAGAACAACTCTACGACCCAATGACTCATTTGGTGAACAATGCTATTACTCATGGTATTGAGTCTCCAGAGGATCGCGCCCAAAAGGGTAAGTCTCCAGTTGGTCAAATTACTATTAGGGCTTTCCACCAAGGCAACCAAACTGTAATTACTGTTAGCGATGATGGCAGCGGCATCGATCCGGAACGGGTAAAGGCAAAAGCAATTCAAAATGGGCTAATTACCCCAGAGGCAGCAAACAATATGTCTCGCCTGGATGTGTACAACTTGCTGTTCCATGCCGGGTTTAGTACGAAAGACAAAGTTGATGAGTTTGCTGGTCGAGGTGTCGGCATGGATGTAGTGCTAACTAGCCTGAGCCAGATGCGGGGGACAATTACCACCGATTCTACTCTCGGTAAAGGTACGACTTTCACGATTCGTCTGCCGCTAACGCTGAGTATTTGCAAAGCACTTTGCTGCTTGAGTGATAAAGCTCGGATTGCCTTCCCTATGGATGGTGTAGAGCAAATGATAGATATCCCCCAAGAAGAGGTAATTACTAATGCTGAAGGGCAATCTTGTATTCCTTGGCGTGATTCGTTATTGCCATTCCGACACCTGAGAGAATTCCTCACTTTCAATCGCCAAATTAGCAGAGGCAGTGTTTATGGCAGTAATCGTGATGACAACATGATTTCTATCTTAGTACTACGCTCGGCTGATATGTTCTTTGCCATCCAAGTCGATCAGGTACTGGGAGAACAAGAAATTGTAATTAAGCAATTTGAAGCTCCAGCGCCAAAACCAGCTGGCATAGCTGGTGCAACCATTCTTGGAGATGGTCGCGTTATGCCAATAGCTGACGTATTGGAGTTGATCGACTTGTCTATGGGACGGATTCGCCAGAATGAAGGAACATGGTGGGCAACCAATAATACTTCCTTGCCATCCGAGACTCAACCTGCGCTAAAAACTGAGCCAATGGTTCTAATTGTAGACGACTCGATTACTGTCCGCGAACTCTTGTCTATGACATTCGTCAATGCAGGTTATCGTGTGGAGCAAGCTCGTGATGGTCAGGAGGCTTGGGACAAACTCCGTGATGGTTTGCCTTGCGATCTGATTTTCTGTGACATTGAAATGCCTAGAATGGATGGTCTAGAACTGCTATCGCGGTTACAGCAAGATTCAAAACTCAGCCATTTGCCTATTTCTATGCTGACCTCACGCGGTTCAGATCGTCACCGTCAAATGGCTTTACAACTAGGTGCAAGCGGCTACTTTACTAAACCTTATCTAGAAGAAGCCCTGCTGGATGGCGCTCAAAGGATGCTCAAAGGTGAGGTACTACTCACGCCAAGCAGCAGCAATGTAAATGTATAGGTAAGCTATTTGCCCCAAAGCGATCGCTTTGTAAGTGTTAGCTCTTTCATAGCTTTCGATCTATCAAGCGTCTCGGTGTTGTACCGGGGCGCTTGATACTTTTAGAAGACATTCCTACTAATGTCTCGATTTCGGCAAAAGCATCTTCTATTTATTATCTAAGCCGCTTTGTAAAGCGTTTCTACACCTTGGCAAACTGTTGGAAAATTTCTTCTGTTAGCCACTCAGTAGTAGCTTTGAAATTACGCACTGGGGTTGGTAACATCTCTAAATAAACAGCCTGTCGGATTAAATGCCCAGCTTTACCCTTAACTTCAAAGCGATCAAAAATCTCTGCTACGCTCTCTTCTAAACCTAGCTTCATCATTGTGCCGCGCAGATGTACTTGAGCCGGAGTTAGGGAATTACCTTGAGAAATTGCTTTGAGGTTACGAGCGATCGCTGCTGCTTGCTGATAGGCAACTTGTGCTGTAGCTGGCAACGGATTTTCCATATTTATGCTACAGTCTCCACCAACAAATACTTCGGGAAACTCTGGTAGTTGCATGGTTGGCGTTACTTTTAATCGACCTTGTTTGTCACGGTTTTCTGGAGAAATGGGCAATGCTTGAATCAGTGGATGGGTAGCAGTACCAGTAGTCCAGATGATGGTTGCGGCTTCGAGTTCATCTGTTTGGTTATCGCGCTTGAATTCTACTCGCTGGGGATGAACAGCACCAATCTCTGCTTCCAACAAAACTTCAACTGCAACAGTACACTGTTGAAAAGCTTTTTGGGCAGTTTGACGTAGAGTGTCTGTGTCCCCTTTAAGAATTTCTTTTCCGCGTTGGATTACTACTACCCGAATTTCTTTGGCGTTACCTCCCATCTGGGCGTACCAGTCAGGTAACAAATCTGCTAATGTTGCTGCTAGTTCTACCCCTGAACGACCAGCACCCAAGACGGCAAAAGTTAGCAGGGTACGGCGTTTCTCAGTGTCTTCGATTTGAGTAGCTCGTTGAAGACAATCTCGCAGGTGTCTTCCTAGAACGATTGCATCTTCCCCGGTGCGAAAAGCAAATGAGTTTTCTTTTGCTCCCTCAATCCCAAAATAGCCTGTAGTACTGCCTAAAGCCAGAACTAGGTAATTATAAGTGTAATGTAAACCAGAAGTTAATTTAACTTGTCGATTGGGCAAGTCAATTTCTTGAATAGTATCACGAATGAAAGCCACGCCACTGTTGTGTAGCAGCTCGTCATAGCGCGGCCACACCAAGTCAACTTTCATTTCGCCACTGAGGAACTCGTAGAGCAAGGGCTTAAAGATAAAACTCCACTCTTGGTCAATTAAAGTGGTTGGCAAAGAGCAGCGTTGGTGGCTCAGATGCAGGGCAGTAAATAACCCAGTAAAGCCACCGCCCAAGATCAAAACAGGATGAGTCGCGTTATGCATTAGCAGTTTTTCTTTTGACTGTGGACAGGCTTTTGTTGCTGGATCGACGCGGCGCAGCAATACGCTGACTAATTAAACAGATAAGATAATGGCGATCACTGTTTAAGTGCAGCCAAGGATTTTTATAACTTTTGTCATGTTTATATACAGTTTAACTAGCTACAAACAAGAATTTATTCAGGTAAAAATAGGCACTGTTAGTTAAACCACTGGAAAGTTATGCTGCTAGCATGAGCAAATTTATGTTTAAAGACTATAGTTACAACAGGAAAATAACCTATAAATTTTTAATCGATTGTATAGGCGAACCGCAAATCTCCCCTACTTACTCAAAACTTTTCAAAGCTGATAGCTGTATATGAGCGAAGCTCTACTTTGCATCGACAACCTCAAAGTTGCCTATCCTCACCAACAAAACAGTGAATCTCCCGATTGGGCTGTCGATGGTGTATCTTTAACGCTGAAACCTGGTGAACGTCTGGGATTAGTAGGGGAATCTGGTTGTGGCAAGTCCACGCTGGGAAGGGCAGTGATGCGGTTATTACCAACTGGTACGCGAATTGAAGGAAAGGCGGGATTTGAAGGCAAGTCTGTTTTTGAGCTAACGCCAGCCCAGCTACAAAAATTTCGCGGGGAAGCGGTGGCATTGGTGTTTCAAGATCCGATGACACGCCTCGATCCTTTGATGACAATTGGCAAACACTGTATCGAAACACTGAAAGCGCATCAACCGCAGTTATCGCAACAGCAAGCTAAGGAAAAAGCGATCGCT
>DATNQH010000270.1:0-2127 GCA_036704105.1 Leptolyngbyaceae cyanobacterium
GTTGTTAGGTGACGGCATTGCCTTGGTGCGAGATATGGCTAGCATACTTCAAAATAGCGATACTGAAATTCTGGCAGCAAGCATCAAATCACCCCAAGAGGCAGCAGCAGCATTGCAAGCAGGGGCGCATCATCTGACTCTACCTTTAGCAATGTTGCAGGCTATGGCAACCAATGAATTTTCCGAGCAAACTATAGCATAATTTAGTAAAAATGGGATCGGCTTGCAGAATTAAGTCGTAAGCCGTAAGTAAGGAAGTAGTTTCAAGACTATTTATAAAATCCGCGATCTATAGCAACCCATGTAGGAGAGCGTGAATAATCCAATGCTATTTGTACGAGTATCATTAGTTCACAACTAATGTACGGACGCACAAGCCTTGTACCCCTACTAATGACAGATGACATTCTCACAAAGATTTCATGGCTCAAATAGGATTGCTAGATCTAATACAGTTCGTACTTGAGTAAAGTACAAGCTATAGCACCGTTATAGACAGGAATGCGACGAGATGCCTTCAGCCCCACTTGTTTAGCCAACTCTTTGTTTCCGGTCAAAATAAAAGCAGTCCAACCTTTAAAGCGTTGTTTAAAGACATCACCGAGAGTTTTGTAAAGCGCACCCAGTTCTTGCACTTCTCCTAAACGCTCTCCATAAGGCGGATTACAAATTATCATCCCGGAATCTGCTGGAGCTTCAACAGAGGCTAACTCGGTTTGGGTAAACTGGATCTGATGTTCAATGCCACATCGAACAGCATTGCCGTATGCTTGGGTAAGTACGTCAGCATCGCGATCGCTACCCCAAATCGGTGCGTTGAGTTTTTGTCTGCGGCTGTTTTTAGCTTCGGTTAGCATCATATGCCATAACTGTGGGTCGAAATCGGGAAAGCTTTCAAAGCCAAATTTTTGACGAAACAAACCGGGAGCAATGTTTAAGGCTTTTAAACCAGCTTCTAAAGGCAGGGTTCCAGAGCCACATAAAGGATCTAAAAAAGGAAGAGTTGCATCCCACTGTGCCATGTCCAAAAGCGCTGCGGCTAAAGTCTCTTTGAGTGGGGCAGATCCCATAGCTTGGCGATAACCCCGCCGATGCAGGCTTGCCCCCGAACTGTCTAAACTTAAAATGCACCGATCTTGCTTAATGTGGACGTTGACTAGCACATCTGGATTTTTAGCATCAATCGTAGACCTTTGACCGGATTCGCGGCGTTGTTGGTCTACAATAGCGTTTTTCACCTGTAAAGCTGTGTAGTGAGTATGGTTAAGTTTTTGATTGCTTCCCGTGCAGTTCACTGCTAGAGTTTGGTGGCTCTGCAAATATTCACCCCAAAAAATTTTTTGCACCTCTTGGTAGAGTATGTCTGAGTTAGGGCAGTAAAATTCCCGTAGCGGTACTAACACTCGAAAAATTGTCCTAGCCCAGAGATTTACTCGGTATAGCGTTGCTTTATCCCCAACAAAATGCACGCCAGTGAAGTCAGGACGCACTTCTTTTGCCCCTAAACTTTCTATTTCCGCAGCGGCAATAGACTCTAAACTACGGGCAACCGTAGCAAAGTAGTGGTTCATATCTGCATTTCAATATCTATTCAAGCAACGTAGCACAACGCTCCTAGATATTTCCATTCTCAAGGAAAATATCTAAAGCTGCGGAATTTGCTAAAATTAAAAGTGTTTTTTTAAATTCTAAAGTTTTTTATTTCTAAGAATGCCTCGATCTAGTTAACTTAAACCAAAATATACACAAACAAATCTGGAATAAGAACGTGAGCATTGCGATCGCCCAGTACGCGCCACTAGAAATTATTTGTGAAAGTAATAACACTATTGTTTATCGCGCTTATAGGGAATTAGACCAAACCTCGATTATTATTAAAACCCTTAAAGCCGAGTATCCCTCTTTAGAAGAGCTGACTTACTTAAAGCACGAGTATAAAATTATCCAAGAATTAGAAATAGAAGGAATAATTAAACCATTGGCTTTAGAAAGCTATCAAAACGGTTTAGCTTTAATTTGTAAGGATGTAGCTGGAGAGCCGTTAAAAAGATTTATTACAAATCAAAAAGTTGAGTTAAATAATTTTTTGTCAATTGCGATTGAGCTAGTTACAATCGTTGCTCAGTT
>DATNQH010000271.1:0-9838 GCA_036704105.1 Leptolyngbyaceae cyanobacterium
ACTTTGAATATACTGCTGAGTTTTATAAAAACTATTACAAACACGATCAAAAATTTCGTCGCGCCGCTCGATTTGTCTATTTTGTTCAACTTTCTGAGACAATTCATCAAGAATAGACAAAATTACTTGTTTGGCTTTAACTGGTTGATATTCATTTTCTTTTTCTTGGAAGAAATGAGAACTATAGCTATGATGCCCAATTGCTGAGCAATAAGATAAATAACCGCAAATTACTTGTTTTGTTTGCTCTAATACTAGCCTAAACGGACAGCATAATCGCTGATTTTTCGGTACATTGTTGCAATTAGATTTGAGTCTTGTCTCGTCAATGTTAACTTCTCTAATGTAAGAATTTAACACTCTTTCGACGGCTGCATTTTCTGCTAATTCAAGGCTCGTACAAGCGGGATTATTCAATAATTCAGTGACTTGTTTCATTGGGTTTATTCAATACTTTTAAGCTGCGAATGAGGCGATCGCAGTCAATTGGCTGAAAAATGGCAGAGAACGTTTTAAACGCTCTAAGAAGAGAATCAGGGCGGGTTTAAACTTGGTTAATTGTCTGCTCACAAATATGTCATATTAAATCGGGTTAATTACCCATAATTCCGTCTTTGCCTCTCCCCTAACCCCTCTAGTTGGGGGAGAGGAGGTTTTCTATTATGAGTAATTTGACAGACATGAGATCGAGCAAAGCCGCCATGAAATGATGTCAGTTTCCAACAAAAAATCTATTTCCCGAACTTGGTGATTTGTATGGGTTTTACAGTTAGTCCTACCAAGCAAGAACCGAGCGCAAAAACAGTACCTATTGCAATAAAAACTCCTTCAATATTTAAGAAGCTTGCAAAAATCCCTCCACTAAAAGAACCAAATATTTGACCCAAAGTTAAATAACTGTTGGTAGCGCCAATACGTACACCTTGATTTTCTTGAGTCGAAGATTTAACTACGATCAAAAACACAGATTGATCTAAAGCACTGAAACAAAAACCTTGCAGCACTCGCAAAACAAAAACCCATTCAATCTGATGAACTAGTCCTTGCAAAACCACACTTATGCCACATAAGAGTGAGGCAAAAATATAATTCCATTCAACAGATTTGCGATCGTTTTGTTTACCCCACCAACCCGAACCAATAAAGGTGGCGCTCCAAGTAACTGCTTGTAATAATCCTACCCACATAGCTGCTGCTGTCGAAGTGGGAGAGTTAACCAACTCCTTCACAAATGGAGCAAAAACAGTAACAAGTCCAAAAATACCAATCTTCGCACAAATACCTGCCAGAATAAACGCTCTGGTTTTTGGTTCGCGTAATAGTGTTTTAAAGGTACGAGCAATGCTGGTTTGAGTAGTAGAAACTGAGGCAGGATGCTGGCTTTCTTGAAGGAAAAAGCAGGCAGCGATCGCACACATCCCGGTTAAAACTCCCATTGTGAGTAATAGAGGACGAAAGCCCCAAAATCTAATCAAAATCCCGCCAATTAAGGGGCCTACTAGCGATCCCGCAGCAACTGCGCTTTGCAAACGTCCTAAGACAACTCCCCGCTGTTCTGGAGGAGCCTCTGCGCCGGAAAAAGCAGCAGCCGCATCAACTACACCTCCAAAGGCACCCTGAATCAGCCTACAGACGAAAAAATTGCCAAGGTGTTTGCACTATTCCCATCAAACACAAGCTCAACCCTAAACCAAACATGGCTCGCACTACCATCCACTTGCGCCCCCAGCGATCGCCAATCTTACCCCACAACGGTGAAGCAATGCTAAGAGAAATGGCTGGGGCTGCTAAGGCTAAACCACTCCAGAATTGCACAGCTTGTGGATCGTTAGTCCCCAGCTCTTCTACATAGAAAGTTAACACAGGCACAATCACTGTCAGTCCCGCGATCGCTAAAAACTGTCCGCTCCACAAAATTCTAAAATTAGTCATCCAAACGCTTGCACTTGTCATCTTCTGCGCTCCAAATTATGCAAAGGATTCATGATTTTTCCCATAGCTGAAGGCATACCGCCGCCACCAGTACCTTGACGCTTGAGCAGAGGATTGATTATCTGTTTAAACGGCCAATGGGTATCTACAAACAATGCTTGTTCTACAATCGATTTCTGCGATTGAGTAAAATTAATAAGAGCGATCGCTTGCTTTAAATTACTTTCAATTACGCGCCAAAATTCAGTTTCATCGATGTTGTATACCTGGGACAAAGCATCAATAATGGCAGCGAAATTCACCTGCAGTACCAAAGTTTGAAAATATGCTAATAACTCTTCAGGCGTACCATTAACTAAAGTATTGGGCGTATTTTCTTTCAGTAAATACTGAGGATTTTTTATCCCAACCTGCTGCATCCAGGGCAGATGAATTCGGACTGTATCGTGATCTCGTAGCACGAGTCCGATAATATGGCAATCGCGCATAACAAGGACAACATTTTGCCCGTGTAGTTCTGGCATGATGCCATAACGCAAAAAGGTTAGTCCAGTTACGATCGCTTCCCGACTGATTTGAGCAAAGAGATCTAAGACAGCAGTTTGCAGGCTTTCCCGATCTGTCTGGCTATTTAACCACTGGGAGAATAAATGACCCTTTTTCTCAGGCAAATGAACTGCCAATGCAGACATGGGAATTAAATTCACCTGACTATCTGCAAGTAAACTAGAGGGATATTGCCGCAGCAAACAACCTAAATGACCTGGTTTATCATCAAATAGATCGCCGTCGGGTTGACAAAAAGACCACCACTTGGTTTCGTCACATAGATAAACTCGCTGTTCCAGACTTGGCTGTTTTTCAATCACTTGTTGCAGGAGATTTTGCCCCTTTTCACCATTGATTAAATAACGAGTTGGTAACAGCCTCAGCGCACCCAAAGAGTAAATACCTATTGGTAGCTTTACCTGATCCCCTCCCTTGACTGGCGCTAAAGAACGCAGAGATGATGTGGGGAGATAAGCAGCACCTGTTTGAAGTTGCAGTGGCACACAAATACCAGTTTGAATTTCAGCGGCAAATTCTTGCGGCAGAATCTGTTGTTGTTGCCAAGGATGAACGGGTAGCGGCACATAATCAGCTTCAGAAATTCCTGCTTGCTGCAAGGCAGTGGCTAGCTCTGAACGTTCTTGCTGGTTGAGAATTAACTCTGCTACGGATTTGTCTGCTGCTGGGCTGCACATTATGTAATCCCGTCTCACCGCCACCCATCCCAAACCCAAGGTTTGATTGAATTCGGGACTATAGCGACGATAGGCGGCTTCATCCCATCCCACTTTGGCTCTAGCGGTAGGGTGAAAGGGGCGATCGCGCCAGCTTGCTAGTTGTTCTAAGGCAATAAAATTAGAGCAATCAACACAGACTGGATCGATCGCAGAACTTATCGCTTCTAGGGAAAGAACTGTCTGTGCGACGGCTAAGCCTAACTCTGCTAAAAAGCCTTCTAGATTGGGGATCTCGTTTGTCTGACGCGAAGCATTTGCTAGTTCTGTAATGACTTCAACTGCAGAGAGGTTTTTGGTTAGCCAGCTACCATTGGCATCGTTAACTAAAACTACTGGTAGACGGGATTGGTGCGATCGCCACACTGAAGCAGTAACGGCAAATAGCAAGTAGCGTTTCTCAGGCTCTAACCAGAAGCGAAACAGATTTTCTCCTGGCTGTAAGTCAATGGCAGAAACTAAGTCCATTCCTGCTGATGGTACTATCTCGCCTTGGCTCCTCAGTTTAAAGGTGTCTTCCAGCAGCAAGGCATCGATTAAGTCTAGCAGCACTCGCTCGGATGCTTGTTGCTGCCGCATCTGCTGGCTCGATATCAGAGTTGAAGGCAAAGAAAAATCTAAAGAAACAATCGGCTGTTGCATCGAACGTTCCCTGTTCTTTTACAGAGGGTGCAGGGGTAATAGAGGACAAGGGAAGACTTAGGGAGATACTCACCTAAGCACTTCTCAATAGAGGCTTAATCGGGTGCCTATGTTTTCTGCTAAAGCTTTTTGATATAGCCTTTGAGCGCAGGCTAGATCTTCAATTGCCATCCCCATTGGGTTCAAGACAACGATCTCATCTTGCCGTTGTCTACCTGGTTTGGCGTTGATAATGATTTCTCCCAACTCTGCATGGAGTTGTTCTCTGGAAAATCGACCTTCTAAAACAAGTTGATTGAGGACTTTCTTTTCTCGATTAGCTTGTTCCCAGTCATCAACCACCACTTTATCGGCTTGCAAGAACACCTCTTTGTGTAAGTCCATGATTGAGACGTTGCTCACGAAAGCACCACGTTGCAACCACTCAAACTCAAGGTATGGTTGATCGACTACTGTACAAGTAATCACTACTTCCCCCGCTTGGACTGCTGATGATGCTGCATCAGCGATCACTACCTCCAAGCTCGGTTTCATAGCCTGCAACTCTGCACCTAAGCGCTGTGCAGCCTCTCGATTTAGATCGAACAAATGAATTGTGCTAATAGCGGCGAATTGTTCTAGCAAAGACCGTAGTTGGTTTGTGGCGATCGCTCCACAGCCGATGCAACTCACCGTTTGAAAGTCTGGACGAGCCAAATACTTTGCCGCCACCGCTGTCACTGCTGCCGTTCTCATGCTGCTGATTAAGCTGGCTTCTAAAAGCGCGATCGGGTAGTTAGTTTCAGGATCGTTGAGGACAATTAATCCGCTAGCTCGTTCTAGCCCTCTGCGGCTTGGGTTATCGTGCTTGCTGCCAATCCACTTGATGCCCGACACGGCATAGTCTTCTCCAATATGGGCAGGCATAGCAATAATTCGGTCGGCAATATGTCCTTGCTTGCCTTGAGTTCTCAGATAGGGCTTGAGCGGTTGGACAAAATTACCACGAGCATGAGCAGCTAAAACATCGGTAATTGCTGCCACATAAATGTCTGATGATGCTCCCCCCAACTGAATCAAGTTTTCTCGACTGAGATATAAAAAGCTGGGAGCTTCAGTTTGGCCAAGGTTAGATTGGTCGATCTGTGTACTAGTAATCATTGTGGTTATGAGTGTTTCAAAAATTCATCTCAAGCATTTAAATGAGCCACCCACTGGTCGTCATAAACTGTATCGAGATAGCGATCGCCTCGATCTGGGAAGACTGTCACAATCCGGGATTGAGCAGGTAATGTTGGTATCAGCTTCTGAAGTGCCGCAACTACCGAACCTGACGAGCCTCCAGCTAAAATGCCTTCATGCCGCAGTAAATCGTAGCAGCCTTGTACCGATTCAGCGTCGCTAACGTACACTACGTCGTCAATCTCGGCAGGATTCAAAATTTCTGGCACGCGGCTAGAGCCAATTCCTGGCAGCTCTCGTGGGGCTGGGGAAGCACCAAAAATCACTGAACCCACTGCATCAACAGCAACTACTTTCAAATGCGGAAACTCTTCTCGCAGGCGACGGGCGCACCCTAAAATACTACCTGTTGTACTGACAGCAGCCACTAAGTAATCAACTCTCCCATCTAGCTGGCGCACAATTTCATCGGCTGTACCGTAGTAGTGCGCTTGCCAGTTCAGCTTGTTAGCGTACTGGTTCAACCAGAAGCTATGAGGAATGCTCTCAACTAATTCCTGCACTCTACGAATGCGAGTTTTGAGATACCCTCCTCGATCGTCAGGCTGGTTTACCATCTCAACGTTCGCACCCAGCTGTTTCAAGATTTTCAGGTTCGTCTTTGCGATCTTGGGATCGACAACGCAAGTAAAACTTAACCCGTAAATTCTCGCAACCATTGCGATCGCCACTCCCAGATTGCCGGAGGTACTCTCAATCAAATGAGTCTTACCTGGTTGAATCGAGCGATCGCGAATCCCCTGCTCAATGATGAAATATGCAGGACGATCCTTGATACTTCCTCCCGGATTCATATACTCCAGCTTTGCCACTACCTCAACTCCTGCTTGGGCAAACAGCCGTTTGAGGTAGATCAAAGGCGTATAACCAATACAATCCTTAATCGACTCTTTGACCGGATGGATGGACAATCTGCTAGAGGTTGCCGTTTTAGTCTGCAACATTCAAATCCACTCCTTAATTGCTCGTTTTTGCACCCTGAAATGCGCGATCTTATAGATCTCGGCTAAAATTAAATAAGAATTTTTCTCATCTAATTCTGAAAATTTTTTGATATCTAGCTAGAACAGTACCACTAATTGCTCACCGTTTTTTAAGTACCTTATAGAACTGAGTTTGAAAACCTTTTAAGCAAACTTTAGTACTGGCTTGAGCTTGAATCAGTCTTTAGCCAACGACTTGGGTTGCACTTTCAAAAGATATTACTATTTAGAATCATTGTCAAGTACTTAAAAGTAAGTTAGCAAAATACTTGTAGATTCAAGGCTTCTGTTCCTATTGATAGATGCTTTAATGCTAATAATTAGCATTAAAGCCGAAAAAAGGTCTAAAAAAATTATCAAATAAGACTGCTTCCTATTGATAATATTTCTAAATTGAGCTAGCTCAAAACAGTTGCCAAAGCTGACTCCGGCAAAGCTTTAAGTTTGGCAAAGACTACAGGACACATTCTCCCTAGTTTTGACGTGGAGAGAGTTTAGTGCGACACCTTGTCTCCTTGTCTGCTCGTTCAAGGCGATCGCAAAGATACCCTTGAGGCTCATAGGTATCAATAAGTTGACGATGACAGAGAGTAGCCCGGCAATGCCCACCCTCGTTCAAGGCGATCGCAAGGATACCCTTTAGACTCATAGGTATCAATAAGTTGACGATGAAACAGAGTAGCCCGGCATTGCCCACCCTCATTCAAGTCGATCGCAAGGATACCCTTTAGACTCTTGGTGTCAATAAATTGACGCTGACAGTGGTGGTACAAATATAGCGCTTCTCGTTTGCTGGAACTATACCCCCCTTGCCCTCCCTAGCGAAGAAGGAAGATTTAAAGCTTCTCTCCTACGAGGAGAGAGGAATGGAAGCGAGGTCATAAATGTATTGCAATCAAACGAGAACTGTTATAGTTTTGCTTGCTATTGCCCCAACCATTTTTAATAATATGGGTACAATGACAGACATTGCATCATATATTTGTGCAACGCCCTTTCACTACTGCACCTGTGGAAAGGGACTTTTCCTCTCAAGACTAGAGTCGATGTGGATGCCGCCCCGCACCTCTGCTTCAAAACGGTGTTTGCAATCACCGCATTAAAAAAGAACTTCACAAAGACTTATGAGACTAATAAAATGCTAAAAATTGAGAATCTAAAAAAAACTTATGGAAAAAGACAAGTACTTCAAGATTTAACTCTGCACATTCCCCCAGGAGAAATTTATGGTTTATTAGGCCCCAACGGAGCCGGAAAAACCACAACTATTAATATTATCTGTAATTTACTTCAAGCCGATAGTGGTGCGATCGCCATCAACGATCGACCAGTTTCACAAGCAACAAAAAAATTAATTGGCATTGCCCCCCAAGAAAATTTACTCTATAAAACCCTAACTTGTGAAGAAAATTTAAATTTCTTTGCCCAAATCTACGGCTTACCAGCACAACAGCGGCGACAACAAATTCAGTCGTGTCTTGCGGCTGTCAACTTAGTAGATCGGGCAAAAACTCCAGTAGAAAAGCTAAGTGGGGGAATGCAGCGACGAATGAATGTAGCGATCGCTCTCATCCATCAACCCAAATTAGTCATTCTCGATGAACCAACAACAGGTTTAGATATAGAGGCGCGTTACGAAATTTGGGAATTGATTCGCACTCTCAAAAGTCAAGGGATCGCAGTTTTGCTCACAACTCATCTACTAGAAGAAGCAGAACGCCTGTGTCAAATAATTGGCATTCTCAAACACGGACGCATTGTCGCTGAAGGTAGTATGGCACAGTTACGACAACGCATTCCAGCAGCGGAAATTGTGTTAGTGCAGACGCAGAAGGAAGAACAAGCGATCGCCCGCGCCCAAGAATGGGGTTTCACTCACCGCCGCTATGGCAGCGATCTCGCCTTTTGGCTACCACAGCCATTAGAACTAAAGGAAATTCTATCTCGCTTTGATGGCATATCCCTAGATTCGATTTCCCGTCAGCCAGTACGCTTAGAACATATTTATGTAGAAGTAACGCGGGATTAAGAATACGAACCACTCCCAGCGCACAAGAGGTTATTTCCCAATACAAAACCGACTGAAAATTCTATCCAGCACTGATTCTGTCACTTCTTCACCAGTAATTTCTCCCAGTGCTTGAATTGCACCGCGTAAGTCAATCGTCCAGAAATCAAGCGGTAGCTGTTGGTCAATTGTCGCTTGCATTTGTTCTAGGGATGTTTGAGCTAGTGTCAACGCAGCGGCTTGTCGTTGGTTAATCGCCAAATCCATATCGGCAGAATAAACCTTTCCAGCTTGCACTTTTTCTAGAATGGCTTGCTCTAAAGTCTCAATTCCAAGGGTAAGAGCTGCGGCTGTAGTCACAACTTGAGTAATTTCTGCTGGATACCGTACAGACTCTGCTGTTTTTATATCTATTTTATTGATTACTAAAATCAAAGGGCGGTGTTTCACCTGTTCGTAAATTTCCCGATCTGCTTCAGTCCAGCCTGTGGAGGCATCTATAGTCAGCAGTACTAGATCGGCTGCTTGAGCGCTCTTGAGCGATCGCTCGACTCCAATTTTTTCCACCCGATCCTCTGTGGCGCGAATTCCGGCTGTATCCAGCACCTGAACCGGAATTCCCCCTACTACTAACTGAGACTCCACCACATCGCGGGTAGTACCAGGTAGATCGGTAACAATAGCGCGATCGCTCCGACTCCAAGCATTCAGCAAACTCGATTTCCCCACATTTGGGCATCCTACTATTGCCACTTTCAACCCAGTCCGAAGTAACTCCCCTTTATCAGCTGTGGAAATAATTTTTCTGACTTCTGCTAGAATTTGCGCAATTTCTGTTTTAATATAATTATCATCGAGCGGAGCTAAATCTTCCTCAAAATCGATTCGAGCTTCAATTTCTGCCAAGATATCTAGACATCTTGCTCGTAAGTGGCGAATAGGATGAGCAAGTTTTCCCTGTAATCCAGCTAGTGCTGTTTGCGCTGCTTGTTGCGATCGCGCCCCCACTAGATCGGCAATACTTTCTGCTTGCGTCAAATCCAGTCGCCCATTCAGAAACGCCCGCAGAGTAAATTCCCCAGGCTGCGCTAGTCTTGCTCCCTCCTCCAAACACAGTTGCAATACCTGCTGCACTGCCATAATTCCCCCATGACAATGAAATTCCACCACATCCTCGCGGGTGTAAGAACGGGGAGCCTGCATAATTAATAGTAGTGCTTCGTCTACAAGCTGTTTAGTTTGGGGATGGCGAATATAGCCGTAGAGAATGCGGTGACTTTCCCAAACTTGACGACCAGGAGCATGAAAGAGATTGTGGGCGATCGCTAGCGCTTCCGTTCCAGATACCCGTACAATTCCCACACTACCTTGTTGCGGCACAATGGCAGTAGCAATCGCGGCGATAGTTCCACTAGTAACAAACGTCTCGGACATCTAAAATTTGCAATACATATATATATGGCTAGCGTAGCAAGCTCAAGTTAAGACTGAGCGCAATCGCGCTTGGATTATCAATAGCGGTATGGGCAAAATAGATTTTCGCCCCATATTGCCTCCATGTATCGCAAAGTTCCTAGAATTCAGACTGATGGCTGAAAGTAGAACGTTCCACTTCCTCCAGCAAAGATAATAAAGTAGCGATCGCTCTTTCCATTGGAGTTTTGACTAAAAACCGAAGAAAGGCAGTGTGAGAGGCTCACGAGCTGCCAGTGGAGAGATGATGAGAAAACTGTTACTTCTCAAATCTCTCAAGATGATTCTCGAAAAGC
>DATNQH010000272.1:0-6558 GCA_036704105.1 Leptolyngbyaceae cyanobacterium
TGATGGATTCGCTCTAGTAGTTTAAAAGAAAGAGAGTTTATTTCTCTAATAAAAATCATTGAAAGTCTTAATTAATACAGGCTTTATTATTCGAGTACATTTTACCACTTGTTCGTGTAATTAATTTTGTTCACTTACTTACCTTTGTGACTTAGCCGCAGCGCGTTTAGTTTCTGCTCTAAGTTGCTACTTCTTTGTGTGAGCCGTTATCGACTCACACATTTCTTTTGCTTTGCGTTCCTTTTGATCGGGTTCTTTTTGTGTAATTGTTAGTTTTCTAAACGCATTTTTACCAGACTCTAATTTTAGTTTCTAGCGATCAACCATTATCTGTTGCTAAATCTTCTCCTGCTTCCTGAATTTCCTTATCTGTAGCTATTCACCTAGCGATACTTGTTGTAGAGGTGGCACGAGATATTGATATGCTAGAAACCTAGACTTGCGAAGATTAAAACCATGCCTGCGCCGACTACTGCAACCATTACTACTTTTCCCCTTACAGCTGTTGTGGGGCAAGAAGCAATCAAATTTGCCATGCTATTAGCAGCCGTAGACCCGGGTTTGGGAGGAGTGGCGATCGCCGGTCGTCGTGGAACGGCAAAATCAGTAATGGCACGCGCTTTACACGCTTTGCTACCACCGATTGAAGTTGTCAAAGGATCTATTTGTAATTGCGATCCTAGCCACCCAGAGGAATGGGACGATACCCTTTGTAGAGACGTAGGCAGCATCGTCTCTACAACAAACGATGCTGCCTACGTATCCACAAATGATCCAATCCCGACAGAAATCATTCCCGCCCCATTTGTGCAAATTCCCTTGGGAGTCACAGAAGATAGACTCTTGGGTTCGGTGGATGTGGAACAGTCGGTGAAACAGGGTGAAACAGTGTTTCAACCAGGATTGCTAGCACAGGCGCACCGGGGCGTGTTGTATGTAGATGAAATTAACTTACTTGACGACGGCATCAGCAACCAACTTTTAACCGTTCTCACCGACGGGCGGAACACGATTGAGCGCGAAGGCATTAGTTTTCAGCATCCTTGTAAATCTTTATTTATTGCTACCTATAACCCAGAAGAAGGAGCGCTGCGAGAACACTTACTAGACAGAATTGCGATCGCTCTTTCAGCAGATGGGGTGTTGGGAATAGATCAAAGGGTAGAAGCAGTAGAACAAGCGATCGCATACGCGCGATCACCCCTGGAATTCCTCAATCAGTACAGCGAAGACATTGACAACCTCAAAACTCAAATCATCTTGGCGCGGGAATGGTTGAAAGATGTCCAAATTAGCCACGAACAAATCGCCTATCTTGTTGATGAAGCAGTTCGCGCCCGCGTGCAGGGACATCGAGCCGAACTGTTTGCCGTGCGGGTTGCCAAAGCAGCAGCAGCTTTAGATGGGCGAACAACAGTATCTTCTGAAGATTTGCGCCGTGCTGTAGAGTTGGTAATCGTCCCAAGGGCAACGGTTGTGCAGACTCCACCCGAAGAAACACCACCGCCACCGCCACCACCGCCACAGCAGAATCAAGACGAACCCCAGGATGAATCTGAGCAAGAGCAAGAAGAACAGGAAGAAAACGAACCAGAGGAACCAGAACAAGAGCCACCCAGTATCCCAGAAGAATTTGTCTTCGATCCTGAAGGTGTAATCCTTGACTCTAGCGTTCTTTACTTTGCCCAAATGGCGCAGCAGCGAGGCAAGTCTGGTAGTCGCAGTTTGATTTTTTCTGAAGATAGAGGGCGCTACGTTAAGCCGATGTTGCCCAAAGGCGCTGTAAAACGGATTGCGGTTGATGCTACTCTTAGGGCAGCTGCTCCCTATCAAAAGGCTCGACGCGGAAGATCCTCCCAGCAAGATCGACGGGTATTTGTAGAACAGGGAGATATTCGCTCTAAGCGTTTAGTTCGTAAAGCTGGGGCGCTAATTGTGTTTGTTGTCGATGCTTCTGGCTCGATGGCGTTGAACCGGATGCAGTCAGCCAAAGGGGCTGTGTTGCGGTTATTGACAGAAGCATATGAAAACCGCGACTCTGTAGCATTGATTCCCTTTAGGGGAGAACAGGCAGAGGTATTGCTACCCCCGACTCGTTCCATTGCCCTAGCGCGGCGACGATTGGAGTTATTGCCTTGTGGTGGTGGTTCACCTCTGGCGCATGGCTTGACTCAGGCGGTGCGAGTTGGAACAAACGCCCAGATGGCAGGAGATATTGGGCAAGTGGTGATTGTAGCAATTACCGATGGACGGGGTAATATTCCCTTGGCGCGATCGCTCGGTGAATCATTACCAGAAGGCGAAAAGCCGGATATTAAAAAAGAACTTTTGTCAATTGCTGCTAGAATTCGAGCGTTGGGAATTCAATTGTTGGTAATTGATACAGAAAATAAGTTTATTTCTACTGGGTTTGCGAAGGAATTGGCACAAACAGCAGGAGGAAAGTATTATCATTTACCCAAAGCAACCGACTCGGCGATCGCTGGGGTGACAAAGGGAGCGATCGCGGCGCTCAAATCCCGGTAAATTTGAAAAGCTGTAGCTAGACAAAAATTCGGGTAACAAATGAATCCAAACAGATATTTTGCCCTGTTGCTAATATTGATTGGGTGTGATGCCGCTCAAAAATGAAAAAGGGATAAATGCAAGCCTGGATGTAGAGATGCAGAGGCGAACGCATATCTAAATTTAATAATTCATCATAAAATAATTCCTCAAATAATGAGGAAAGTAATATAAAAATTTAGCATAATTAATCTTTATTCATAAAAATAATTTGCGCTGCTAAATGGTGGAGCCGAATTAGTGAAGATATAGCAAAAAAATAGTGCTTCCTGCCCTTGACTTTTTTAAGCTATGTATATGCTAATTAAGGCGTAAACCTAATTGATAGTAATTATGTCTAAATACCAAGTCCAGCCACAAAATAGAAAAGCTAACTAGAGCGTGTTTATGTCCAAACATCAAGCCCCAGCAACGAAATATGGAATGTATGCAGCTTACTGTGTCCTAGCTGTGGGGTTTATTTCGGGAATTATCAGGCACGGACTACAAGTTCTGACCGATACAGCCTTTTGGTTTGGGCTATACGGCTGGCTAGCTGCTGCCATCGTTGTTGGCTATTTAGTTTATCTAGGGTGGCAAATCTTTGGTAGGCGGACAGTAGATCAACCACAGGAAAGTGAAAGCCCGGAAAAAGTTTCAACGACGGGCGCAAGGGTAAGAATGCCAAGAGAGGCAAATGCGATCGCAACGCCCACTGTAGGCGCAACAGTAGAAGCTGGACTACTACCAGCTTGGGAAATGGCCGATTTGCCTAACCCGCCGCGCTTTAACATAAGCAACACGCTTACCATCGTCGGGCCTGGAGCAATTCTACTTGGTATATCCATTGGTAGTGGTGAATGGCTGTTAGGGCCTGCGGTGACAGCACAATATAGTGGGTCATTGCTGTGGCTTGCCACTGCTTCAATTGTGCTTCAAGTGATGATGAATACGGAATTCATCCGTTACACCATGTACACTGGAGAACCGATCTACACTGGCTTTATGCGTACCAAGCCAGGAGCAAGCTTTTGGGCGCTCGTCTACTCCGTCCTTACCTTTCTCCAATTGGGCTGGCCGGGATGGGCGAGTGCAGCTGCTACCGCACTCACAGCTTTATTCATCGGCGATATGCCAGGGCCAGAACACGCCAATCTAATTAAATTTTTTGGTTTATTCTGGTTCCTCTCAACTGTAGCGATCGTTGCCTTCGGAGCTAAGATCGAGCAAACAATGGAGCTGGTACAGTGGTTTTTTGTCGCAGCAATTCTACTGTTTTTACTGGTAATAGGTGTAGTGTTTGTGTCACCTGCTACTTGGGTTAGGGTAGCAAATGGCTTCGTCAGCTTCAGTGGTGTACCAGAAAAAGTAGATTGGTCGCTAGTTGGCGGCTTTGCCGCTGATGCGGGTGCTGGGGGAGTGCTAAATGGCACCATCAGTAACTGGTTCCGTGACAAGGGATTTGGTATGGGGGGTGTGGTCGGATATATTCCAGCGATTATCGGTGGTCGTAAAGTACCTCTTACCCACGCAGGTAAAGTTTTTCCACTCACAGCTGAAAATAAGCGACGGTGGCGAGAGTGGTGGAAGTTCGCCGCAGTTGACCAATACGGGCTGTGGGCGGTGGGTTGCTTTTTAGGTGTAGGTTTACCAGCTTTGCTGACATTGCAGTTTATCCCTGCTGGCACTGAATTCAAAAACGAATTTGGTATAGCCGTCTACCAAGCTCAGTACCTGTCGTGGGCTGTAGGAAGCGATTTCATGTGGTTTGTCACGCTACTGGTGGGCTTCTGGATTTTGTATAGCACTCAGCTTGGGATCACTGATGCTTTCGCGCGAACTGTGACTGATATTATCTGGTCGGGTAGTCGCCATGCTCGTGCGTGGCGCAGTGGAGATATTCGTTTTGTCTACTACAGCGTGTTATCTCTGTTTACAGTCTGGGGAGTCTTTATTCTGTTAACGGGTTTAAAACCATTATTATTGGTACTACTAGGGGCAAATATGGCAGGGCTAAACTTTGTCTTTTTGGGACTACACACTCTGTATGTCAATCGTAAGTTTTTACCAGCCGATTTAAGACCACCACGCTGGAAAGAATTAGTCGTGTTGCTAGCGGTGGTGTTTTTCGCCTTTTTCTTCTTCCAGGCTGTACCGGATATGATTAAACAAATAGCGGTAGTCTAACAAACTTAATTTATTTTTACTAGCTAATTGCTAAGCTGATGTACATCTAATTTTTAGTGATGATAGGCAAGAGGTCAGAGGAGCGATGTAAGAAGATCGATAAGCTAATGTTCACTTCAATTGCATAAAAGATAGTCGTTAAAGGAGTCAGTTGTCAGGAGCCAGTTGTCACAGATGTCAAACTGTCTCCTGTGTCCTGTCTCCCTCTCATTACAGATATGCAAGCGAGGATGACGATTAGCTTAAAATATGCAATTTTTATTATGTGCAATAGCTTATGAGCGTAGAGGATCGTTCTAATTTAATCAAAGCTAAGAAAAATCTTGTATGACAAGCCATCGAACTAAAGTTGTTTGCCGTAGGTGTGGCTACGATGACAATCCAATTAATGCTACCCATTGTCAGAAGTGTAACTATACCCTCAACCTCAGCGATATCTCGATCAATAATTCCCCTGCCATTCCTTGGTCGGTAATACCACTAGTGGGGTTATTGTTGCTGACTCTAGGATTCTACTTTTTGTGGAGAATTAATAAATCTCCCACAACGGATGGCAACTCTGTTACAGTTGCTAAACCAGCAAAGGGCGGCTCACCATTAGCTGATAATAGTCCGGTTTCAGGCTTGCAGCCATATAACGATCTGCGCGATGTCCCCAACGTCCCCAAAGGAGTTTATCCCTACGGTGGTGCAATGGCTTCAGCAGCTCTACGTTCTAAAAGCGTACTCCATGAACTCGCCCGCGCCCACCCGGAATTTCGCCTGCGCTATACCGATCCTCTCAATGTCCCACCCGACTCCGGTAAGGGAATCGAAATGGTTCTCAATGGTGAATTGAGTTTTGCTGAGTCTTTCCGTCCACTGAATAATTCTGAGTACAACTTAGCCAAACTGCGGGGTTTTACTCTCAAGCAAATTCCTGTGGCTATGGGTGGGATTGCTTTCTATACCCATCCAAGTGTGAATCTGCGTGGAATATCACTGGGACAGATGCAGCAAATCTTCAGCGGTAAGCTGACTAACTGGAAGCAACTCGGCGGGCCGAATCTGCCAATTGTCCCTATCAACCAAGATCCTGATGCCAAACCATCCACCAGCTTTCTTTTGCAAGGGTTGGTTGGTTCTGATCGCCGTTTCGGTCGCAATGTCCAAGTTGTCCGCGATACCACTACTGCCATTCGTAAAGTCGCATCAACACCAGGAGCGATCGGTTATGGAGCGCAGGCATTAGTTGTTGGTCAGCGCACGATTCACCTGCTTGGTCTTGCTAAAGGGGAATCGAAAGACTACGTGCAACCAATTACTCCTTTTGGCACAGTCAACAAACAAGCACTACTCAATGGTACTTATCCATTGATTAAGCGTATCTTCGTTATCATCCGCGAGGATGGAGAACTGGATGAATTAGCTGGCAGAGCTTACGTGAATATGTTGTTGTCCGATCAAGGTCAAAAGTTAGTTGATAAGGCAGGATACCTACCAATTCGCTGAGCGAAGAGAAAATCAGTTGCTACTACGATTGCGCAACCCTATTCGGGTTCTGGCTCCGGGCGCGATCGCTTACTTTAATGGGCAAACTGTCTATGCTTTAAAACACTTATTGTCTCAGTATTTGATTGAGCAACTTAAGCGTGCCGCGATCGCTATGTCTGTTGCGTAAGTTTTGTGCTTTCCTGGTTTTTAAAGTAACGTGAGTTCGACGAGCAGAAAATTGGCAAAAAAAGCTGAGAGCAAATGTGAAGATGGATTCAATCACAAGTCTCAGCTATCAAACCAATGAAATCTATAGTATCGCGCCTGGACATTACAGAGATTTTTTGTGAAGTG
>DATNQH010000273.1:0-7475 GCA_036704105.1 Leptolyngbyaceae cyanobacterium
AGAGGCTATACACTAAACCTTGGGCGTGTTGAAGGATGGTTTCCATTACCGTCTTCTATGTTTTTTACTACGCCCTTTTTTTCAGATTTTGGCTACTTTGGCAACCCTTATTGAGAATGGTGCAAGATCTCAGTTATCCAACTTTTTATCTTATTTAATTTTATTCAGCAAGAGCTTAGAGTTTTTCCCATTTCTCATTTATCTAGTGGAATTGCTAAACTCTAATCCGTTGTTTATTACCTTACCTCTCCCATTTCATCGGGAGCATCCCACTTTCGTAGAAATAGTCAAATGGCAAACTGTCCATTGAGGTAAGCACACCGCAAGCGCAACATCGGATTGACGGAGGCAATGTTCCAGCGTGCACCTGAGATTTGCAAACGTCGTCCAATCTGCTTGACGGCGGATTCAACTGCTCCCGAACCAATAGAACACAGTTGTTCGGCTTGATAGTAAGCATAATTGACAATCCGGGTACGATGCTTGGTGAGATAGGCTTCAAAATTACGAGCTTGTTTGCGCCGACAATCGGCAAATAATGCCTTAGCCGCTGCCACCTGTCCATCCCATAGGAGAGATTCAGCTTCGGCTAAGCGTTTGAGTGACCCACCAACTTTGTAGAGATTCTCCTTGAGGTGATACCAGTCGAGAATTTCTTCGCGGGACTCAGAGGTCGCAATGTCGCGAAAGAGATTCCACACCCCATCATGGCCATCGCCCAAACAGACCAAAGGGGAGAGTAATCGTTGGGCATTGACGTAATCGACCAGGCTGTCATTGTCCTGATAGAAGGCGGCATAGTAAATCCCTTCCAACCGCACAGCTTTGTAATCCCGCCAGGAACTGCCGCTGTCCTTGAGGTCGCGCTGGCGCACTTTTCCTCCATCAATACTTATCTCACTCACGCCTTGTTTCGCCTCTGGTAACTCGAACGACTGCCGTCCCACCATCCGCTGTTGGGTCGAATGTCCCACCGCGATTCCGGTGAGCGCGGCGATGTCTGCCTCGGCATCTTGAAATGACTCATTGGCACTCAGGCGCAAGCACGCCAACTCTTACCCCCCACTCATCCGACTATGACGCTTGACACCTAATTGCTCTGCCTGATGCTGGCGCACTCGGAGCTTGCCCACCAAGCTGTTTAGCTGCCGCACTCGACCTCGGGCAGGACGAGCTTCTCGGTCGATAAAAAAAGGGCAACTTCTGGACTGACTTGTTCAAGCATCTGTTGCCGTACGGTTTGCTCGATTCCCTCCAGAGTTTTGAAGGCTGCTTTGTCACTATTGCGGTACAAAATCTCTGCAATCTCTTGAGTGCAAACTCGTAACCGTTCCTGTTCTTCGGGAGTCACGCCACCAACCTCATGCCCTACTCCTTAATCTTGAACCCTTTCTCATGTTTTTGCAAAAGTGGGATGCTCCCGTTTCAGTCCACATTAAACTCGTCCCAAGCACTCCTATGGGCTTCCACCCTGGCACAAGAAAAGGTAGCAATAAACTCACCACCTATACTTCAGGCAACTTCTACCCCTAGCACCACCCACCAAGGCAACACCCCGCCACCAGTATTAACCGCCACAACTTCTGGATATCCTGGCTCGTTCAGTTTGGTATAAACCAACTTCCCCATTTCTCCAAGCTGGTTCAACTGCTCCAATGTAGGGCGGGGATACTCTTTGGCAACCACCACTACCTCTTTGTCCCCAATCGCACCATTTTTGAGTGTCTGGACGAACACGCCAGTAGGTTGCTTGCACCACCCCTCGGCGATCGCATTTTTAACCCTAGCCAGCCCCGCCGGAACATTATGCCAGAACGAGCGGATTGCACTCTTTACCTGGGGATTAATAGTGATGTCAGGCGACAAACGGCGTAGTTGAATGCAAACGTCTTTTATCTCTTCAGATGTCGGCTCATCCAGTTTTTCTACAATTTCTTTTGACTCAACAGCAGGCGGCTCTGCTTGTGGTTGAGCATAAGAAAGACTTGAGTTAGACCCTATGTAATTGTCCTGGTTTTGGACTGTCGAAGTACTAGTTTCAGACTCTCGACGTACTGGTTTACTAATATCGGCGGTCTGATTTTCGTTTAAGCAAATATACTTAGCTAGTTGAGCGGAAACTATACGGTACTTCCAGGCTCGGTCAGTAGCCCAACGCTTTGCCCGAAGTCTCTCAATCACCCCCATCTCAACTAACCGTTGAAGGTGGCGAAAGATAGTATCCTTACAATATCCTAATTCCGTAGCCAGGTCAAATAGTACAAGCCAAACCCAGGTTGGCTCCCCTTCCTTACGCTTAGTCTTAGTCCAATTATCTAGCCAAGAGAGAATTGCTGCTTGACACTTGTTTCCAAATGCAGCTAAATATTCTTGGAGAATATTGATCGGGTGCTGCACCTGCCCCAAAAATGCAGATGTGAATTGTGACATTTTTCTAATGTTATGTTTGTAGTCACGACAAAGCGAGTGCAACCCGAAGCGTACTGACTTGAAGTGCGCGTACTGGTTGCAACGCTTACGATTGCGTTAGTCCTAAAACCTGTTTGAGTGGTTTGGATCTGCTTGCTACTTGGAAGAGGAAGTGTTGAGCTATTATTTTCCCCCAAGCTGCTGGTTGCTCGATTGTGTTACTTCCCGCAGCTGGCATTAGCAGTCATCTTGGCACTTACTTTCTCAGCCGCAGCCAAAAATACTTCAGGCGTTGCAGTTTAGTTATGGTTCTTCTCCTTGTAGACTACGCCGTGTGTTGCCTTCTTTAAGTGCTGCTTGCTGCAAGGAGTGTACGAATAGATTTGGCTGCGAGTTGCTTTCTCCAAGCTCTGTCAGTACAACTTTCAATGCCTGCTGATACAAATCTTCCTCCAATACTGGATACTCGCGCAGGTATGAAGCACTAACCCAGCGCTGCCCTCGGTCATAATCAAAGCCGTTACTTTTTAGAATTTTTTTAATCAGCTGGCGATCGCGCTGTGATTTTGGATTCAACCCAGCATCAACAATCAGTTGAGTGAGACTTCGACCACTGGAACTACCAAGCTCCTGACCAGTGGCTGAATCGACAAAGCGATCGCGCACCTCAATTTCTTTGGGTGGGGGTGCTTCTCCTCTGAGCCATTGCAGCATGGCCGGACTGGTAGAAAGTGCGATCGCGTGTCCGGTGTCTTGGTAGTGCTGTTTGGCGCGAATTAACTCAAGCTCCAAACGCATTCGCTCAATTTCTTGGGCAGAGGCGGGAATAACATATTCAACTGCGTCCAGCAAACTTGTTCGTACTGATGCCGCAACAGTAGAGTCACGCAACAACATACCCAAGCGCAGTGCAGCGCGGGGTGTCCAAACAGTGATAATTGTCGTAGCATTAGGTATGGACACGCTGTCCATACCTAAGCTGGATAATGCTTTCAGGTCTTTGCCTTTAACAATTTTCACTCCATCGGATTCCAGCTCATCCCGATGGCGTTGAATTACCTTCTGTACAGAATCGGTAGGTACTTCATAAAATTCTGCCATTTGAGCAGTTGTGGCAGTTCCTACTCCTTTCCAAAGCACGAAATACAAATACTTGATTCGATGAAGAATGCTTTGAGCGCTGTCATGGGACAAACGCGCTAACTGACTATCACGGGCTGATTTTGACTCGACTAGTACTAAATCAGATACGATTGTCATTACCATGACCTCTACATCTAATTGGTTAGGTTGTGGTAGGGTTCGCGATCGCGTAGCTTTTGACGGGGATACGCGATCGCACATTGATTCGTGTCAGTTAAGTGTTGCTGATCGAAAAGTTTTAGCGGTAGACATTTCCGCGATGTCCGACTTTGACTACAACAATCAGCAGTACACTGTCTTGAATTTCGTAGATAATGCGGTAGTCACCTACTCGTACTCGATATAAATTCTCCTCTCCTTCCATCTTGACTATGCCAGGAGGACGCGGGTTGTCTACTAATTCCTCCAGCCGTTCAACGATTAACTGTTGAATAGATTTGGTTAGCTTTTTAATTTGACGTTTAGCAGCAGGTGTGATTTCAACTTCATAAGTCATACTTTATAAATCAAGCTCCTGCTTTAAAGCGGCAAGAGATGTAGTGCCTTGTTCTTTTGCCTCCTTCAAAGCAGCACGAGCATCCACCAAATCAGTTTGCATTTCTAACTTTTCCTGTTCGTGTTGCGCTTTCAAAAATCGAAGAAAGTCAAGAACCTCCTCTAGTATTGGCTCTGGAACTTGCTCAATCTCTTGAATTAATAGATTTTTTGTATTCATTGTCGTACTTTCCTCATTATTGTTCGGACTGCATTACATCTAGCGCAAAAAAAATAAATTTGACCGTCATCCAAGATCCACGATTCCGACTAGAGTTACTCCACAACACGGTCAAATTTATTTTTTCAAGCTTCCTTGTTCTGGAATTAACTACATCTACACATAAATTCGCGCGCTACTATCTATTTAGATCTAAGAATTTCAGTAATAAGCTACCGTAAAAAACCCAACAAGAAGAGTTCAATAAATTGTTATTTTTTCTGATCTTCAGCTAACGCTTTAGCTAAAGCAGCTTTTACTTCCTTGTCAAGATCCACTTCTAACCCTTGGCTGAGTGCTTTCAATGTTTCTCTGGGAATTGATTTTGTAGTTTCACTTTCAATTCGGTAAAGGTTAGCTGAACTCATTCCAGCTAACGCAGCTAACTGAGTTGGAGACATATTTTTAGCCTCCCTCAGCTGCCTAATTCGGTTACCTAAACCTGGAATATCAACAGACAAAGTGACAAGCATAGAGTTCATAGAATAACACCTCCATTGACTCTACTTAATCATGTGGTTATAAATAACACGCATAAATCATTATGCGCTACATATTAAACATAACTCATAAAGTGACACTTGACAAGTTAAGCTTAATTAGCTAAACTATAAACATGGATAAGGAAAGGCTTCACAGCCTCGCCCTGACCAAAAATCACAGTTTGCAGCAAAAACAAAGACTTAAAACAACCCAAACATCGCGCATCAAAGTTACTGCTGGCTTGACAGCGGCGGAACTGGAAAACCTTCCCTTGGAAGATACCGCCAGACGAGAGTACACCGTAGGTTGCCCCGCGAGGGGATGAACGCTGATTGAAGATGCCCTGCGGTGTAAGGCTTTCCTAATGAAACAGATAGTGGCTGTGAATTTCTTATCAGCCATTGTCTACAGAAGGTCAGAAATAAATTCCAAAAAAATTACAAAGCCTGTAGCGGTCAACTTTCGACGGGCGATCGCCACAGGCTGTGATTCCTATTACTAGGTAATCCAATGGTAACTCAACAAAAACTAACTTCACCAATCTTAGCTTCAAAAACCAGGACAAGCCAAGAGCAGCAGCAAACATTGGCACTCACTTCCACTCAAGAAAGTAGTGTCATCAACCCTAGCCGCAGCATTACCGCTGGAGACCAAGCCTACGTGCGAGACTACGCTCTAGCAGCGGCAATCCTGAGTTGGGATGAATGCACTTATGGCACAGCAGAGCAAATAACAGCAGCAGACATCACCAACATCGCAATCGCAGACGATATAGTTTGGTATCAGATTCAACTGCATCGCGCCATTCCCATCGACATTGAAACCTTCCACGCCCATCGATTGCAGATTCAACAGCACTCCTCTGAGCCAGCGCCAACAGTACAGACGCAGCTGCAACAGGCACAACCAAACTCCAAAGCGACAAAGCAACCGCAACACCCAGTAGGGTGGGCTGGCGATTCCACTGGTTGTCAGCTGCGTTTGGATTGGGAAGCAGTCGCGGAGTACGAAAGCGGGCTAGCGCATGGAAAACTCGATGCGGCTAACAGAATGCGCCCAATATGTGCCGAAGCTACTTGCCCCTATTCTCAAGGTTATTTGGCTGGCTACAACGAAATTCTCGATTCAAAGCCGCAACCCGAAGCTGTCGCTCCTCCCCAATGGTCAGTTACTTGGAATGCTACGTGGCAGTGGTACGAGGTGTGGGTAGGCAACGCTCATGCTGGCAGGGCATCAAACCACGAGGAGGCAGAACGAATTGCCCAAAAGTACAAAGCGGCGGAAGAATTACGCACTGCACATAGAGAAATAGTTTTGGCTGCGTTCGCCCCGTAGCGCTCAGATTTCATCAGGACGTTGCATCACCACTAGCAGCGTCCTACTGTCACACATTGTAAATATTGCCAGCTTTTTTAGCTATTTCTGCAAGACTGTCAATCGCCATGAAAGTTTGCGAAGCGATTCGAGAGCTAGAACACAACGGCTGGTTCTTAGCCAGAATCAGAGGCAGCCACCGCCAGTTCAAGCATCCTGTTGTCTCTGGTTTAGTCACTTTATCGGGCAAGCGCTCCCAAGATATTCCCGTCGGTACTCTGCGCCGTATTCTCAAGCAAGCCCACTTTGGATAATGTTTGCTTCTAGCGCTTGCACAGCATTTGAAAAACTGTAGCTTAACTCTTTGTAATTCCACAGATACGCTCTTCCGATACATTCTTCCAATTAGCAATAAGACAGGTATCGCCATGCTTGAAAACAAAGTCATCAGTGCGATCGTCAGTCGGCAAGGAGCAATTTACGTAGCTACTTGCCCTGAGTTTGGCACAGTAGAACAGGGAGCGACCGAGGCAGAAGCAATCGCTAATCTACGTATTCTTAACTCTGTTTACACCAGCATCGCTTTATCTGAAATTAACCCGCGCTCGGTTCACTTTGACATCGTAAATAAAACAACAGAGATACCACTTGATTTCCCGCCAGTTGAAATTTCAGCATGGAGGGCAGTTCGTTTGTTGGAGAATGTGGGATTTAATCGAGTGCGGGGCTTGATGGTAATGCAAAAGAATTTATTCGATACTACAAACACCTGCGTCATTCCGCTGCATCACCACATTCTTAAAACAGCTACGCTGCAAGCAATTTCAGAGCAAGCCAAAATTTTACCGCAGGATTTAGCGATGAATTTGTAGTAGCCGTGCCTTTATGCAACTGCAACGGAATTATTTTGCTCATAGCTAGCTGATTGAAACATAATTCCTTTTCTAAAACAACTATTTTCTCACAGAAGTAGCGCATCTACCGTTCAGAAAAAATAGTTGAAGCTAATCGAAAATGCTGCCATAAATTCAAATCAAAGTAAGAACAATGAGCAACATAACTGATTCAACTTCAATTGAAATTGATCCTTTCGTCAGTGATGAATACATAGACAAGAATGCTTCATTACCCACAGTTATTGTCTTGAACGATCGCGCACATTGCGGTTATTTTATTCCTGTAAGCACGATGGCAAGGTGTGGATGGGTGTCGTTTGACGAGACTGCATTAATCGAACATACGTTTCGCTCTGGCGCAACCGAGCAAGGAATTTTAATTCAAAATCCCCGCCTTCTCTGCTGCCCCAAAACACAACTCTATCAGTACGATGTCAAAGCTTCCGAACAACAAAGAACTAGGGTGACTGTTGGGT
>DATNQH010000274.1:0-8422 GCA_036704105.1 Leptolyngbyaceae cyanobacterium
TTGGATATAAAGATTCCGCAATTATACTTAAATCCATTTAAAAGATTAATGAAGCTTGGCATTTCTGGATACTACAAACTTGTTATCAGATAGGCATTGCTTCAATCATCAAATATTAAGGTGGGCATTGCCCACCCTAATTCATTTCCTCACTAGTGGTTTAGAACCGGGAATAGTAATGTCTACTGGTATGACTTGTGTTGCTAATTCAGTTAGGGGGGGCTGAATAGCTGTAGCATTTCCTACAACCAAAGTGACGAGTTGTTCTGGCTTGAGGTATTGTTTAGCTACTCGTTGAACATCAGCAGTGGTAGTTGCTTTTACGCTTTGCTGATAGCGAAACAAGAAATCAGCAGGGTAGTCATAGTATTCGTAGCGCATTAGCCGCGATAAAATCTCACTAGGGTCTTCAAAATTAAACACAAAAGAGTTCAGTACCGACTCTTTAGCAAAAGCAAGCTCAGCAGGCTTCACAGGTTCAGCCTTGATTTGTTCGATTTGCCTTACGATCGCACGAATAAAAGGAACTGTAGTTTCACTACGGGTTTGTCCTCCAGCGGCGAAGACACCAGGATAGTCATAACGAGGACTCCAGACACCGTAGACAGAGTAAGCTAAACCTTGACGCGATCGCACCGAATTAAACAACCTTCCTCCAAAACTATTCAACACCTGATTCATCACATCCAGCGCTGGATAATCAGGACTATTAAACTTTCCACCCAAATGTCCTAGTTGCACATAACTTTGAGTCAACTGAGGTAAATTGACTAGAAACATCTTACTTTGATTAGCCTGAGACACTGGCGGTAGCTGAAGTTGAGGAATGCGACTAGATGGCAAAGAACCAAAATACTTTTGAATCAGCGATCGCATTTGCTTAGGATCAAAATCCCCCACAATTCCCAAAATCATATTATTGGGATGGAAATACTGACGATAAAAACTGATTAAATCGTCCCGTGAAATATTATCCAAAGTTGCATACTCCACAGTCCGAGCATAAGGACTATTGCCGCCATAAATCAACTTCTGAAACTCCCGCCCGACAATGCCATTCGGATTGTCATTGCGACGAGCAATACCACCCCTAATTTGAGTCTTTGCTAAATCCAACTTATCCTGAGCAAAAATCGGCTGCCAAACTACCTCAGCAAACAGTCCAAACACCATCTCTAAATCTTCACTCAGAGAGCTAAAACTGGCAGAACCCGAAGTCTCGCCAATTCCTGTTTCCACCGCAGCCGCCCGTTGTTCCAATAACTGATTTAACTCATCAGCCGAATGCGATTGAGTTCCCCCACTCCGCATCACACTACCCACTAAACTAGCCAAACCCACCTTTTCTGGCGGTTCAATGCGATCGCCAGTATGAATTAATGCCGTACCCCCTACCAAAGGCAATTCCCGATCCGGCATCAAATACACAACGATGCCATTATCCAGCACAAAGCGCTCGTACTTCGGAATCTGCACCTCCTTCAAAGTTGGAAACTTCAACTGAGTATAATGCTTAGCTGTCACCGCCTGAGCTGGCAAACACCACAACACCGCCACCAACAGCAATATGCAACTAACAAACCTCTTCATCATTCTCTCTCCCTTTCCTTGGCTTCCTAAACGCTGCGCTACACGCACGTGTTGGCGGTTCGTTTCATCCTTCTTTCGGCAACAGCCGCCCAACCGTGCGATTTTCAGCCGTAAAAGCCGCCTTTGCTACCCGCTGCACATCTTTTGGAGTTATCCGCGCGATCGCTTCCAACTCCTTGAACAAATTTTGCCACGAACCAGTTTTCACCTCATATTCCAACAACAACTGCGCCATCCCCATATTTGAGTCGAGCGATCGCAACAACCCCGCCCTTGCTTGTGTCTTCACTCTTTCCAACTCAATATCTGACACTGGCTTACTCTTCAACGCCTCAATTTCCTGTCTCAAAGCCACTCCAACCTCTTCTGGGGAATGCCCTGGAGCCGTCAGAGCATAAAACAACATTAAATTCGGAAACTTATTCCCCGGAAACCCAACAGAGCCTTGGGCTGACAAAGCCAAGCGCTGCTGTTCAACTAAAGATTTATACAGCCGAGACGTGCGCCCATCGCTGAGCAGACTACCAATAATTTCATAAACCACATAATCTGGGTGTTTGATACTGGGAGAGTGGTAGCCCTCCAAATACCAAGGCTGAGAAGGTAGCCTTAACGTTACTTCCCTAGTTTCTTGCTGCTGAGGTTCCATTACCTTTAAATCTGCGGGTGCAGGCTTTGCCTTAAAGCGACCAAAATAAACTTCAGCTAGCTGTTTTACCTGGGTAGGATTAACATCACCCACAATAGCGATCGTTAAATTACGCGGTACATAATAAACATCAAAAAACCTTTGTACATCTTCCCTAGTTAAATTGCGAATATCTTGCTCGTAGCCAATAACAGGGCGCTGGTAAGGGTGTACTTTAAAGGCAGTATCAAGAAACTTCTCGATCATTTGACCGATGGGAGAATTTTCCACCCGCAGCCGTCGTTCTTCCAAGATCACATTTTTCTCTTTATAAAACTCACGAAACACTGGCTCTAGAAATCGCTCCGACTCCAGCGACATCCACAGTTCTAACTTGTTAGCCGGAAAGCTGTAAAAATAGCGAGTTGCTTCCACCGAAGTATTAGCATTTAAGCCCACACCTCCAGATTGTTCGACAATCTGCCCTAGTTCATTTTGCTTCACTAGAAGGGCGGCTTCGGCTTCAACTCGCTCGAACTCAGCTTTCAACCGCGCCACAAGAGCGTTATTTTTAGCTGCTGTCGCTGCTTGAATTTGTTTAGCCAACTCGTCTAAACGCTCTAACAACGGCTTTTCTGCCTGATAGTTGCGGGTACCAATGTTTTTTGTGCCTTTGAACGCCAAATGCTCCAAAAAGTGAGCCACACCCGTTTTTCCCTTTGGCTCGTTCACGCCACCCACATCTGCATAAGTGAGAAAAGAGACAACTGGTGCTTGATGTCGTTCTAAGACAATGAACTTCATGCCATTTTCTAACCGAAACTCTGTCAGCTGCTTGCTGACGCGCTCGAAGTAGGGCTGAATCGATTTTTGCTTAGTTGGATTCTCTCGTAAGGAAGGAGTGGGAGAGGGGGGGACAAGGAGAGGGGGAGAATTTTCACCCAGACTCTCCCCTTGTCCCCTTGTCACCTTGTCCCTTTGTCCAACTATTGCGTGTCCAACTGTCCCCAACTCGATATCAGCTAGGGCTATTCCCGTTATACAATTCCAAGCTAGCCCAGCTAGAATCAAAAAAGTTGCAGAAAGGCGACACCATGCGGCAAGTGCGGAAAAATTTAAATTCATCAAGCGTTTGGGCTGGTTCATCGACAAAGATGGAAGTGTTGTTTTAATCGCAATCTTATTAATGATCTATTAAACTTTCACGATTGAGCCGTTTGATGTTAGAGAATATGGCTACAAGTTGTATGTTGGTGCTACAACCATAAACGCCATGCAAGTTTTTAACCGTCCTCCGCAGTCAGAAGACTCCTCCCGCGATCGCATTTTGAAGGCGGCGCAGCGGTTGTTTGCCCGTCACGGTTTTGATGGCACAACCACCCGTGACTTAGCCCAGGCTGCTGGTGTAGCAGAAGGTACTCTGTTTCGTCATTTTGCCAATAAAAAGGCGATTTTGGTTGAGGTAGCAACCCAAGGTTGGGTGGAGATTCTCACCGATCTGCTGACAGAATTGAGCGAAATGGGCAGTTACAAGGCTGTGGCTCAGGTAATGCAGCGTAGGATGTGGAATTTTCAGAAAAATGCTGATATAATGCGGGTTTGCTTTATGGAAGCACAGTATCACCCGGAGTTACGCGATCGCATTCAATCTGAGGTGATTGGCAAGATGACGGACGTAGCAGAAGCCTTTTTTCAAACTGCTATGGATAGAGGCATCTATCGTCAGACGAACCCCAAGATTGTGGCACAAGTGTTTTTGGGAATGTTTGCGATCGCAGGTTTTAGTCACAACACTCTCCTCGAACCAAACGCCTCACCCAAAGATATGCAGGAAATGGCAGAAGGACTAGCCGATATTTTCCTCAATGGCGTATTAGCTAAGGATTAGGGGCTAGAGGTTCGAGGTAAGAGGTTCGAGGTTTTTCTCTCTGAGATTCCTCAGAACCGCCAGTTGTCTCTGCTTAAGAACGCGATCTTCACGAAGAAGTCTAATCTAATATATATACAATTTATACCCCTGGAGGTTGTTGATGTTGAATACATGGCAGTGGAAAAAAGCGATCGCGCCTCTACTGAGTGCGATCGTCTTACTGATCGGCACTGGCGGATTAGTCGGCTGCGGTTCTGATACAGCAGATTCAGAAAATGATACTGACGAAGAAATTAACCAAAACAGCAACCAGCGTAACGAGTCTCGTGGAAACAACGAAGAGCGTGAAAACAACAACGAACAAGACGATGAGCGTGACGACAACGAAAAAGACGAAGATGATGACAACTGAGCTTTGTTAGTCTTGGCTCTGTATGTGTATAATCTCTTATGTATGGAGATATACAACACCCCCAGTTTCCTTGTAGATACTCTACGCCAACGGCGGCAGCGGCTAGCCTCCCTGATTGATGTGCCAGCGATCTTTTGGTCGGGGTGTAGCAGTCCTCGCAATTTTCCGGCAAATACCTTTCCTTTTCGCCCTAGCAGTCACTTCCTTTACTTTGCCGGAATGCCCCTGGAAAAGGCAGCTATCTGTCTTGAAGCTGGTAGGATGACCCTGTTTATCGATGAAGCAAAACCAGACAGCGCCCTCTGGCATGGGGAAATGCCCACAACAGCAGAAATAGCCGCCGCGATCGGGGCTGATGCTGTTTACCCATTGACAAAATTAGAATTGTATGCTCCTGGTTCGGCAACAATTGCGGTTCAGGATGCCACTACCGTACTACAACAGTCGCGGTTTTTGAAAAGACCAGTTTCGCCCGCAAAGGTACTGCAAGGAATTGATTTAGAATTAGCACGGGCTGTTGTTTCCTTGCGATTGACTCACGATGCCGCAGCCATAGAAGAACTACATCAAGCAGCTGATGTGACTGTACAAGCTCACCTAGCTGGTATGGTAGTAACGACAGCCACTCAAAAAGAAGCAGACGTGCGGGCGGCGATGGAGCATATCATCTACGCCAACGAGATGACTTGTGCTTATCGCAGTATTGTCACCGTTCGAGGTGAAGTGTTGCACAACGAACAGTATCACAATCTACTGCAACCCGGAGATTTGCTACTTGTAGATGTCGGTGCAGAGACAGCGACAGGTTGGGCAAGCGATGTCACTCGCACTTGGCCTGTATCTGGTAAGTTTTCTCCCACCCAGCGAGATATTTACGATCTGGTGCTAGTAGCCCACGATACTTGTATCGATTATATTCGCCCAGGGGAGGAGTATCAAGAGATTCATTTACTCGCCGCTACAGTTATTGCTCAAGGATTGGTAGATTTAGGGATTTTGCGCGGAAATGCTGAAGATTTAGTTGAAATGGATGCTCATGCGCTGTTTTTCCCCCATGGTATCGGGCATTTGTTAGGTTTAGATGTGCATGATATGGAAGATTTAGGCGATTTAGCTGGATACGAGGAAGGAAGAACGAGGAGCAACCGCTTTGGGTTAAACTACCTGCGCCTCAATCGTCCATTACGTCCAGGGATGTTAGTCACAATTGAGCCAGGATTTTATCAAGTTCCAGCAATTTTAAATAATCCAGAAGTGCGATCGCAATATCAGGATGTAGTGAATTGGGAACGGTTGGCTGATTTTGCCGATGTGCGCGGTATTCGGATAGAAGATGATGTCTTGGTGACTCAAACAGGTTGCGAAGTTTTAACAGCAGAATTGCCCACAGATACTGGTGCGATCGAATCTTTGGTGATGGGCGTGTAAAAGTTATACATCCGAATAATCAAAATCTGCTCAACCTGCTCAAAATATAGAGACTTTTTTCTAGTTTTCAAGCATCACATATAAAGACAAGAGAGAGTAGAATTATTGTGCCTATTAGTTGATAAAATATTTACAAATGACTGAGGTTTTGAAGGATAGCGATCGCATTACCGAATCTATAAAAGTTGCTTTTCTTCAGCCTGTAGAACAGAGCTTTGTTACTAGGCTAAGCCTAGTAACAAGAATATTGAGCCTCAGTCTCAACTCACGTTCCTAACCAACTACAGGCAACCCAGCTAGCGCCATTGCAATCTCTTGGTCGCTATACTCAGTATCGCGCAACTTCCCTGCTTGATAATCCATATAAGCTTGCATATCAAAGTGACCGTGACCGCACAAGTTGAATAAAATAGTTTTACTACTTCCTTCTTCCTTGCAGCGTAACGCCTCATCGATCGCACCCTTGACAGCGTGATTAGCTTCTGGTGCTGGTAAAATACCCTCAGCACGAGCAAAAGTTAAACCAGCAGCAAAACAACTTAATTGAGTTTCTGCACGAGTTTCAATTAACCCTAACTCCACAACATGACTCAACAACGGAGCCATGCCATGATACCTTAACCCCCCAGCATGGATACCTTGAGGCACAAACGAGCTACCCAAAGTGTGCATTTTCACCAGCGGGGTAAGATGGGCTGTATCGCCAAAATCATAACTATATTTACCCTTAGTTAGCGTCGGACAAGCGGCTGGTTCAACTGCAACAAATCTCATATTACTCTGTTCGCCCCGCAACTTCCCGCCCATGAAGGGAAAAGCAATACCCGCGAAGTTACTACCACCACCAGTACACCCGACGATAATATCAGGATAATCCCCCGCCTGTTCCAGCTGCGCCAAAGTCTCCAAACCAATTACAGTCTGATGATGCAGCACGTGATTAAGTACGCTACCTAGTGCATATTTAGTTCCATCATCCTGTACAGCTACTTCTACTGCTTCGCTGATAGCAATACCCAAACTACCAGTACTATTAGGATTCTCTGATAAAATCTTCCGCCCCGACGAGGTTTCATCACTGGGACTAGCTATTACTCGCGCCCCATAAGACTCCATCAAAGCGCGACGATAAGGCTTTTGGTGATAGCTAACTTTGACCATGTAAACCACCACCTCTATGTCAAAGAAAGCACCAGCTAACGCGAGAGAGGAACCCCATTGTCCCGCACCTGTTTCCGTCGTTAGGCGCTTGACTCCTGCTTGTTTATTGTAGTATGTTTGTGGTATAGCAGTATTAGGCTTATGACTACCAGCAGGGCTAACACCCTCGTATTTGTAGTAGATTTTAGCAGGAGTATCAAGAGCTTTTTCTAACCGTCGAGCGCGGTATAGTGGAGTTGGTCGCCACTGACGGTAAATTGATCGCACCTCTTCGGGAATTTCAATCCAGCGTTCAGTACTTACCTCCTGCTTAATCAACTCAGTTGGAAACAGCGGTTCTAAGTCAGCATCTGTAATTAACTTACCCGTTGCGGGGTGCAGTGGAGGTGGCATGGGAGTAGGTAAGTCAGCCTGAATGTTATACCAGGCTGTGGGCATTTGGCTTTCTGCAAGCGTGTACTTGATAGTATCCATCAGTGAAATATTGTTGTATTATATTTACAATACAAAAGTAATACGAATTAGGAGTATTTTAGTTTATTGCTTTTATCATCCTTGTTTATATGAGAATTTTTCTATAGATATTGGATATTTTTTATATATATCAGACCTAAATAATTTGTAATATTATCTCTCTTTCCTTCGTTGGCGTACTTTGCGTTCTAAACGCTACGCTACACGCACGTGTTGGCGGTTAGTTTAAAAAAATTTTCATTTCGACAGAAAAGATAGCTATATAAAAGATGAAAAGAATTGAAGTTGAACAAAGAACAAATATCAGTAGGACAGCAAATGATTAAATTTAGCGTTGTTATGAAAGCCTTTATCTAGATTTAACACTGAGTTTACGAGTTTTTGCTGAAGCTAAAAAAGGATATCTTGCCATATGCTCAAATAAGGCTATGAGACGGCAAATGAGGATACCACCATTGCACCCAGATGAGGCAGGCAGGTTAGAGGCACTTAATAGCTATAAAATTCTTGATACTCTCCCAGAACAGGCATTTGACGATCTGGCTGCACTGGCTGCGTATATTTGCGGTACGCCAATTGCCTTAATTAGTTTAGTGGATGTTCATCGGCAATGGTTCAAGTCAAAAGTCGGCTTGGAAGCAACTGAAACCCCAAGAGAATTGGCGTTCTGCGCCCATGCTATTTTGCAACCGCATCAGCCATTGATTGTGCCAAACGCACTAGGGCGTGTCATCAATTAGATAAGCTAGAGAAGCAGTGGCTTGAAATGAACGCACTTGAATTCACATGACGACTCGACGATATGCTTTGCGCGATGACCAGTGGGTGCGGATCAAAGACTTACTGCCCGGACGAAATG
>DATNQH010000275.1:0-22355 GCA_036704105.1 Leptolyngbyaceae cyanobacterium
GGGGCAATTATGCCAGATGGCAAAATTCACGAGTAACAAGCAAGCGCCAAGAGGCAAGAGGTAAATCAATTTTGGATCAGCGGATTTACCCCATAACTAGAAGTTAGGGGCGCAGAACTTAGGAAGAACGTTTGTTTTTATCCATAACTAAAGTTAGGGGCATTACACCGATGATTTTAGATTCGCTCCAGATAAACCCTAATCTAAAATCTAAAATCTAAAATCGCTTTGGTAACAGATGAGAGGCGATCTTGCAAGAGGCAAGAAGTGGATTTTGACTTTCTTGCTTCCCAAGAGCGACCTTGCGCTCCCTCAGCTGCGCCAAAATGATAAGTATTTAACACCAGACGAGATTAGGCGATCGCACTCAGTGTAATATCAGTCATTCCCCAAGCTTCAAAGAAGGCGCGGAACAATTCTTTACTAGCCCCAGTCAAATCTCCATCAGCATCAATAATTCCTCCTTGAACTAACTTGCCTCTGTCAGTACGGAAGCTTAAGCGTAGTTCACCACTTTCTTCTTTTTCGACGATCAATTGACCAGTGCTTAAAACTTGACCAGCACGACTGGAAATATTGCAACGCATTAAGTTTTGTGTCTCCTGTAAGCAGTTATTTGCAAAATTGAATTTAACTCTGTTGATATTATGGAGTTCATTGGCTCTAGTTCATCAGTTTTTTTAGGTATGAACTTCCGTAGTGGTTGTACTGTCTGGTCATACAAAGGCTGGGTTAGTGATTTTTATCCGCCTACAAGTCGTTCAACCGAGTTTCTACGTCTATAAAGTCAGCCCTTTACCACTGCCCTAGGAAATACTACTTTTTACGCTGTAGCTGACGCTAATACTTTGGCACAATGGGTTGCACAAACTTCCCCTGGTTTTGAATTCTGCCTCAAATTAGCGTGAGAAATTACTCATCAAGGACTGCTGGAACCTTACATTCCCGATATATTGAGTTTTGTAGAAAAGATGCAGGGTTTAGGCGATTGCCAAAGGAGTAATTGAGGCTCAACTACTGCCTAGTTACTCTCCTGGTTCATTAGATGCGATCGCAACCTTTCTTAATACTTTGCCGCATGGTGAAGTTCAATTTGGATTGGAAGTTGCAATGTCCGGTTGAGGAGCAATCGCCTCACGACCCACGTTACTTTCAACAGATGCTGTCACAACAGAGCGTATCTGTAGCGCCTCTTCTTTGGAACCACATCCAGCAATTAGCCAATCAACTCAGGTTGTTTTGAAAGTATTTCAATATATTATTTTAGCTGTATTACTGAATAATTCTTGACTTTGTTGAAGCTACCTTTTCTCTACAAAACTTCAGTCGTCAGGCAGAGGTATTTGTATTAATTTTTTAGATAACTTATTTATAAGTAAATATATCGCCTTAACTAAAAAATTAGTGGGTAGATACAACAAATAGTTATATTTACTGGACAAAATGAGTAACTAATTCCTAAGAAATTCTTTTCAATCCAATTAAAAAAAATTTTTACTTAGAATCAGGAGTAAAGAGCAGATGAGTCTGAGTAACGAAGAAAAACAAAAAATAATGAATGAGTTGGCTGGGGGTAAGCCAGGATTAATTCAGAGCGAATCCACCTCAAAGAGTGAACTTGATGACACTAGCATCAATGCAGAAGATTACAATAACTTTGAGGACTTTGCTGGGCGGCCTGTTCAATCTACAAGTTTGAACGATGAAAATTTGGTTGAGCAAATCAGAGAGCAAATTAGATCCGAACTAAGCGAAGCAAAAACAGCAGGGCAGTTAAGATCTGAAAAAATTCGAGAAATTGTCAAAACCGCCCTATCTCAAACTAAGTCGCAAATAGCTACAGAATTAAAAGCTGGCTCCAACGATATTCGCACAATTCTCAAAGATACTATATCTGCGGTGAGTGAAAGCTTGCAAGAAAAAGGTAGCGAAATTAAAGAAGAAGTTGCAGCAGCAATTGAAGGTGCAATTGAAGGTTTTAGTAGCAGGAGACGGCAAGATATTGCTAGAAACCAGGCAGAAGTTAAGCAGCTACAAGGAAAAATAGACTCTGAAGAAGAGGAGCTGCAAAAAGAAATTGACAGGCTCCTAATTGATGTGGAAGAGGCAGGGAAAGATTCTTCTCCCAAACTCAAAGAATCAATTGCATCAGCTCTCAACAACTTCAAAAATAGTGAAGAATTTGCTTTACTGAAAAAACGCTATGCTCAACTGCAAGCACAAGTAGCAATTCTCAAAGCTAACTTAGCTGCACGGTATGGTGGGCGTTACGAAGAGATTCAAGAACATCTCGACGAAGCCAAAAATTGGTATGATCGCACTCGTAACAAAGCTGAGGTAGCAGCCGCTCGCGCTGATGTGAAGGAATCGCACTTAGAAGAAAGGCTGAGTGAAGCCGGGGAAGCCCTAAATAAAAAACAGCGACAAATCCGCAACATTTTGAGCGATCTACTTAAAGCAGCAGCAGAGCTTTTACGAGAAAAAGACGAGAGCCATAAATAACACAACGTTTTGGCGCACTTGTCATGTGTTAAAGATTTCTGGTTTCCAGGCTCAGCTTGGGAACCAGTTGAATTTAGTACTTATACCATTTAGTTTTATTGGTGAAACATTTGAATTCCTGAACTCTTTAACCAGCAAGGGTTTTATAATCCAAAATCCGCTCATCCAAAATCCAAAATGGTATTACAAACTGTATAGATAAAGCGTATATGCGCGATCGCTCATTTTAGGGTTTATGCGGTTTCCCCTAGCTACATTTTCCAAAATTGGCAGTCGTAGTTTTTAATCTTGACGGTGTTTCCTTAACTGGCTTGGATTATTTTTGTAGTTATCAGCTAAAAAATAAATAGCACTGTTTTGTACGCATTAAATATACTTTTGTTATATTTTTGTCAATATCTCACTTGGAGAATTTTTTCCAAGTCGAAACTCCGAGGTGGAATATGGTCACAAACAGCGTACTAGACCAAAAGGTAAAAATTGGTTCGACTCAGCTACTGATCAATAACGACTGGGTAGAAAGTTGCAGCGGTAGTCGATTTGAGACTATCAACCCTGCTACTGGCGAAGCGATCTGTAATGTAGCCGAGGCTGACACTGCTGATGTTGACAAGGCAGTCCAAGCGGCTCGTGCGGCGTTCACGAGCGGGGAATGGTCTAAGATGTCAGCTAGCCGACGCGGCGAGTTGCTCTACAAGCTAGCTGACTTGATTGAGCAGAACATTGAAGATCTAGCGCGGCTAGAATCCCTTGACAATGGCAAACCACTAAATGAATCACTGAATATCGACCTACCAGCAGTCATCGCTTGCTATCGCTAGTTTGCAGGCTGGGCTGACAAAATTCAGGGTAAAACGATCCCAATTAATGGCCCGTTTTTATGCTACACACGACACGAGCCAATCGGTGTAGTTGGTCAAATCATTCCCTGGAACTTCCCGCTGCTAATGCAAGCATGGAAGCTCGCGCCAGCCTTAGCAACAGGCAACACTGTTGTCCTGAAACCCGCAGAACAAACACCTTTAAGTGCGCTTCGCGTTGGCGAACTCATCGTTGAAGCTGGTTTCCCCCCAGGTGTTGTCAACATTCTACCTGGTTATGGACGAACTGCTGGCGCTGCGATCGCCCACCACATGAATATCGATAAAGTTGCTTTTACAGGCTCGACTGAGGTGGGACGCCTGATTATGGAAGCTGCTGCCAAAAGTAACCTCAAGCGCGTGACGCTGGAACTAGGTGGTAAAAGCCCTAATATCGTCTTCGCCGACGCTGACATGGATGAAGCGATTGAAGGCGCGCACCAAGCTCTGTTCTTTAACCAGGGACAATGTTGCACCGCTGGCTCCCGGCTATTCGTTGAAGAGAAATGCTACGACGAGTTTGTTGCTAAAAGCGTCGAACGAGCGAAACAGCGTATTGTTGGCGATCCATTTGACGAGAAGACGCAGCAAGGTCCCCAGGTGGATCGAGAGCAATTCCATAAAGTGATGGGCTATGTTGAGTCGGGTATGTGCCAAGGTGCGCAGCTGCTATGCGGCGGTAATCGAATCGGCGATCGCGGATTCTTTATTGAGCCAACAGTCTTCGCTGATGTCCAAGACAACATGAAGATTGCACAAGAGGAGATCTTCGGCCCTGTAATGAGCATTATTAAATTCAAGGACTTGGATGAGGTAATCCAGCGGGCAAACGCCACAATTTACGGTCTTACTGCTGCAGTGTGGACGAGGGATATCACCAAAGCTCACGCAATCGCTAACAATGTTCGGGCTGGAACCGTTTGGGTGAATTGCTACAACGTAATCGATTCTGCTGCCCCTTTCGGCGGGTTCAAACAGTCTGGAATTGGCGGCGAACTAAGTGAGTACGGATTGGAGCAATACACCGAGATCAAAACCGTCACAGTCAAACTATAGTTTTACGACATTTGAGGAGTGCTAAATTAATTTGGCACTCCTCAAATGAATGCCGATTAAAATCTGTGACAGCTTAACTTTAATATTTGTAAAATTGTTTTTTCCAATTGAGCTTTAAGCTCATAAATTATAGCGGTTTTCAAATGGGAGCGAATATGCTTCACGTCGCCAAACGTGGTATTGTAGCTATAATGGCGCTGTCTATTCTGTATGAGTCTCTATTAGGAATTAAAATAAAATTAAATTTCAATATTCTAGACCATTTAGCACAAAAATTGAAAAAATCTATATATTTTCTTAATTAAGTCAAAGAGTTTTGGCTATATGGTTTTCAGTTAGCTTTCAACATTGACTGTAAAAAGCTTAGAGAAAGGGTGCTTTTCAGATGCAGGGACAAAGCATAACCCTTGCTATGCGTTGTAAAGCGTTGCTCTATTTTCTGTTTATAAAAATAAAAATATTTGTACAATTATTTATCTTAATTAACAGTTATTCACTTAAATCTTACAAGACACTACGATTTTTGTTACTTCGGTTAAATACAAGATAAGGTCTGATTAAAGACGAGATAATTCTCTACAACATTATCCTTCGTCCACTCACAAAGATGCGGCTCTTACTAAAGAAAGCCGTTAGGAGGTTATATGAACGAAAAAGTAAGAAAAAGTGCGCGCAATGTTGCTATTGTCGGTCCTTATTTAAGCGGTAAAACTACCTTACTTGAAAGTTTGCTCCACGTAACAGGAGCAATTTCTCGTAAAGGCAGTGTCAAAGACGGCAACACAGTAGGAGACAGTGCAACAGAAGCGCGCGATCGCCATATGACTGTAGAAGTGAGCGCAGCTAGCAGCGAATATGAAGGTGTGCGCTTCACATTTATCGACTGCCCAGGCTCGGTAGAATTTGCCGGGGAAACTTATAACGCTTTGATAGGTGTAGATGCAGTAGTTGTCGTCTGCGAACCAGTTAACGATGCCAACAATAGCGTACTTCGCCAGCGCGTTCTCACTCTCGCACCCTTATTTAAATTCCTCGATGATTGGGAAATTCCCCACTTAGTATTTATTAACAAAATGGATCGGGTCAGCAACAACTTCATGGATATGTTGCACGCCCTGAAATCTGTTTCCAGCCGCCCTTTAGTACCGCATCAATATCCAATTATTCAAAACGAACAGTTGACAGGTTATATTGACTTGGTGAGCGAACAAGCTTATCAATATCATTCAGGCGCTCCAGCAGACCCAATTCCTTTTCCAGATTCCCTGAAAGAACAAGAACAAGCGGCGCGCGCAGAAATGCTGGAAGAATTAGCTAATTTTGACGACCATTTATTGGAAGAACTTTTAGAAGAAATCAATCCGCCACAAGAAGAAATCCTGCAAGACTTAAAGCTGGAATTGGGAGCAGATTTAGTTGTACCTGTTTTCTGTGGAGTCGCAGAGCAAGATTTTGGAGTTAGACCACTTTTAGAAGCGTTGCTCAGGGAAGCTCCAGAACCAGAAACCACAGCAGAACGGCGGGGAATTGTCCTCCACACCGATGCCCCATTAGCGCAAGTACTGAAAACTTATTACACTCCTCAAGGTGGCAAAATCTCCTTGGTACGAGTTTGGCAGGGTAAATTAACTGATGGAGCTATCCTTAACGGAGTCCGCGCGGGTGGTATTTATCGTCTGATGGGACAGCAACAGCAGTCATTAAATGAAGCTCAAGCCGGAGAAATTGTTGCTCTTAGCCGTTTAGAAGGCATCAAAACGGGCGATACACTTTCATCAAACGGACAACTTAAGACAGAATTACCAAAAGCCGAGCAACTGATGCCAGTTTTTGCCTTGGCGATCGCTCCTGAAAAACGCAATGATGAAGTTAAGCTTAGTGGTGCTTTGACCAAACTGCTAGAAGAAGATCCATCCCTGCATTGGGAGCAACACGGCGACACCCACGAAGTTATTCTTTGGGGTCAAGGGGAAATTCATATACAAGTTGCCCTAGATAGACTGCGGCGAAAATATAACCTGCCAATGTCAACCCACCTACCACAAGTGCCTTATAAAGAAACCATTCGCAAACCTGCCGCATCAGTTCACGGACGCTACAAGCACCAATCTGGCGGACACGGACAGTTTGGGGATGTTTATCTAGAAATCAAACCACTACCGCGTGGAGAAGGCTTTAACTTCAATGACAAGATTGTCGGCGGTGTAGTGCCGAAGCAGTATATTCCTGGCGTGGAAATGGGCGTAAGGGAGTTTCTGGAACACGGTCCTTTGGGCTTTCCAGTGGTAGATGTGGCTGTAACGTTGACCAACGGCTCATACCACACAGTAGATAGCTCCGAACAAGCGTTTAAGCAAGCTGCCCGAATTGCCATGCAAACGGGGATAAGTGAATGCGAACCCACACTGCTAGAACCAATTACCCAGATTGAAGTGACAACACCCAGCGAATTCACTTCTAAGGTGATGCAACTGTTAAGTGGACGCAGAGGGCAAATTTTGGGCTACGAGGGCATAGCTAATTGGTCGGGTTGGGACAAACTTACAGCTTATTTACCCCAAGCCGAGATGCAAAACTTTATCGTAGAATTGCGATCGCTTACCCTGGGGGTTGGTTCATTCCAATGGCAATATCACCATCTGCAAGAAGTGCCTGACAAACTTGCCGAGCGCGTCCGGACAACAGGCAATAATGGTAATGGCAACGGTAATCGTTGAAGATTTATCTTTCCTAGAGGCATAGTAGAGGCAATCACCTGGTAATAAATCAGGTGAACTGCCTCTACTATGATTAACCTCCACTCATTTCTTCAATGATGAATTCACAAACCTGGTATATTGTCAAGTGTTCGGATGGGCATTGCGATATAATCCCCAGCGATCGCATAACTGAAAAGCAAAACTCAGATCTTCAAGAACGCTGGGGGCCATTCAATTCGCAACAAGAAGCTTTTGCTCGTCGGATCGGATTAATCCGATCCGGGAAATGCCAACCTATTTAGGATTTGGGGTGTGCAGATTCGGCTGTGTGAGGTTTACCGAGAAAATGGGTAAAAGCCCCGTCCTTCTATTATGTCGTTTACAACGTCTACAACGTTTGCGCGATAAGGTGTTTACGTTATTTACACTTTCTACAACGTTAGATTCTCCAAGGGGTATTGCTGTTTCATTTCAGTGTAGGTTGCTGTACTACCGTTGAGTAAATAAAGAATAATTTCTTTAGTATCTCGGTCAAGTTGCGATGCTAAGACAATACCTTTTTTTCGGGCAGCTTCAAACCATTTAGAAAATTCTGATTCTTGAGTCCCACTCGATGATACAGTAAGATTTGCTTTCAACGGTGCAGAAGGCTCCCATTTTTGTTTGATGGCATCAACCACTAAACCACCAGTGTTACTGACATCGTTTGCTTGAGCATATTGTTCGACAGCATCAAGAGCCGTTAAAACTTCTAGCTGGGGAGCAGAATTAATAACTTTGACCAAAGTAGCATTCAGCTTTACTCCAAGGTTGTCTAGCTTAGTTTTTATTGACTCAGGAATGTCATTACTTTTGCGCTTGACTTTACTGATTGGCGTTACTTTCTGAGGCAGCTTCGACTCACATTCAGCTAAACTATTTTGCAACTCCTTAAGTTGTTGCTGTAAAGATTCATTTTCTGTTCTTAGACGTTCTGCTAAATTGTTAGTGTTTTGGAGTTGATATAGCCTACCTGTTAGCGATTCATTGATTCTTCGTAGTTCATCAATATCTGTTCTTAGTTTTTTGTTCTCTGCTCTCAAGTTGTAAATAATCACAGCCTTGGAATTATCCGATGCAGGTGGTGGCTGTTTAGGCTTACTACTATTTTTCTGTTGGTCGCGTATGGTTTCAATTCGACTACGTAGCTCGGCTTGTTTGTACAAATATGCAGTGGATACGTTAGCAACATGAGCCACAGATTTGAATGTGATTATCTGTCCCTGCTTAATCATCTTTTCCAGGGCTTTCTCTACTCGTTCTGCTGATTCCCTGGCTTTTTCTGCTGCGGCTTCTTGCAAAGCCTCAATCTTTCTATTAGTCATTGTCTGTATCCAAGTTTTTGATGACTTTCTCTAAGTTCTCTTTGATAGGAGTGTTTTTGTTAACTTGTAATTGCCAACCGCAACTGTGAGCTTTCCTTAAAACGTTATTAGTGCGCTCTAAAGTGTCTTTTAAAATAGGCAGGAAGTTTTTATTAGTTCTCCAGTGTGGGCAGTTGTAGCAACCATCAAAACCTGGAATATCACAATCACCTAATACCTTGGGTCTAGCACAGTATCCATGTTCTAAAGCCCTGGCTTGTACGTTCTTCTTAAACCATTCCAAGTCATCATTACTAGATAGTATCGTTTCGCCTAGTTCAGCAGTTTCACCTTGGAAATTAACTACTTTTGTTTCATGATACTTCTCAATCTCTTTTCTAAGTGTTTCATCATGAATATGGGCATATGTCATTGTCATTTGAGGTGATTCATGCCCTAAATAACGCTGAATTATGTGAACTGGTACGCCAAGATTTACCATTCTCGTACCAACAGTATGACGAAACTGGTGGGTTTGGAAATTCCAGTGTTTACCTGATTTATCTTTGATATCAAATTCTTGGGCAAGTTGTTTCAAAAACTTTATAAATACTTGGTCAGCCATAACTTCAGGCTTAGGTTCAAACTTATTTTGGCCTTGCTTGCGTCCGGTTCTGGCACAAAATAAATATTGAAAGCCTGGAGCTAAATATTGTCTAATATACTCATGCTGTTCGCAGACTACCTTAGATAGCTCAAAAGAAATCGGCTTAGTATCCTCCTTGCTCATTTTCCAATTCATATATTGAATGTAAGGATTTTCTTGAGCATCAAACTTTAAGCAATCAACTGGCAACTCCAAAAGCTCACCCACTCTTAGTCCTGTTTCCTGAATTAGGATAACCATTCGCATGACTGGTTCCGGTAGTGCCTCTATATGCTGATTTAGCTGTTGCATTACCTCCTCTGGTATATATCTAGGAAGAGGGTTAGATATTTTGCCATAATCTTCAGCTCTAATCAAATAGGATGGCGTATGAAACCATGAATTAATATTGCCAGTTTCAAAAAACAAATTTAGAATGGATAAATACTTATTTTTTGTAGCGTTAGCAAGTTTCTTTTGATTCAGATAATCTATATAATCAACAATGGTTTTTCTCGTGAAATCGCCAGAAGTAATCGAAGGGTAAGATTGTGACAAAAACTCAGAGAAATCAATCAGACTGTGAACGTATCTTTGCAATTGCCTAAAAGATTTAGTCGTCGCTTGATATCTGATAAATTTTTTAGCCTCTTTTTTTAACCAATCCTGTTTGAAATATAAAAAAACTAATTTACTTTCGCGTTTATGTTTTGCAGTTTTTACTCCAAGTTCAGATACATCCCACACATCATCCCCTAGTTCTAAATAACTAGGTTTGTAGTTGGTATGATCCAAATCACCTGTGAAACTACGGCAACATACTCGACAGAAATATCTCTGTTTACCTGCTGTTAATCCATGTTTCTTATAATTATTACTTCCGCACCGATAACAAGCTAGCTCTGCATTATTGTCGATTAAACTTAAGTTAATTTGTTTATTGTATTTGCGCTTTGGTTGCATTAGCTTTTTCACGTTGTAAATATTTCTGATAAGCTGAGTTCAAATCTTCATTAGTTAAGTGAACATAAGTATTAACTGTTGTCTGAATATCAGCATGGCCTAACCGCTTTTGCACGTAAGACATATCCCACCCCGCTCGAATTAACTCCGTTGCATGAGTATGTCTAAGCAGATGAGGATTAACCTCTATTTCTGTCCTTTTAGACAACCTCCTAAATAAACTATCAACGGTCTTATAACTGAGGGGGTTGCCAATTTCTCCTTTACCAGGTGCTTTGATAACTACAAATACAAAATCACAGTCAATATCTTCTGGGTACTCGTCAATTAAGTAAGCTGAGTACCATTGCATTAGCTCTTTGCTAACATGAACTGTTCGCTCTGTCCCTGATTTTGCTCTAACGTGGTTAACGTTATCCAATCTCGGTATGACATGAATTTGATTGGTCTTACCAGTAACCATATCTTCATGTCTTAGCCCTAGTGCTTCACCGATTCGCATTCCAGTGTCATACAGTAAGCGGATTAAAAACTTATCACGCAAGCAATTACAAGCCTCAACCAAAGTATTTACTTGTTCTGGTGTTAGGCATCCAGGGAAGGTCTTTGGCTCTTTGATTTTTAGTAGTTTTGTCTTAACCTCTTTACCCTTGCTAATATGGTGCAGAAAAGGTTTGTACTTGCTCCCTCGCTGCATTTGATAACGATAAGCATCAACTCCTGCTATCGCCTCTAGACGCTCTTGAAATTCGTAGAAACCACAAACAGTTGTTAAGCAGTGATTGATAGTCTTCTCGGAGCGAAGAGATACAGTTGGTTGAATACTTACGACACTCTTGTTGGGATTTCGCAACCAATGGACGAAGTTTGATAGTTTTTCTAGGTTGATCTCACGCCAATCAAAAGAGCTATCTTGTAGGAATTCCCAAAACAGCTTTAAGTTATAGGCGTATGTTTGAATTGTGTTTGGACTGCGCCCCACACTGTCCAGATAATGCAGGTACTTTTGAATCGGCTCAACTGGAAGATAGTCGTTATCTAACACGATCCAGACCGGACGAAGGGAATCTGGAAGTGTGCCTTTTTGGACTTTCACTTCTACTCATCTGCTTACGTTATTTACATAGTACACTTAAACGAAAATTTTGTACATATATAAAAACAGCGTATTGATATCGAGTCATATCAGCTACGCTGTTGTTGTTGTTGTTATTTATAATTTAATAAGACATAACTTCTAGGACGGCTTTATATTCTATCAGATTATTTTATCTGCAATATTGCGTGATAAAATATTTAGATGATAGTAAGAGAAGCCAAGCTACTAAACGGAACAAAGGAGCAATACCAAGCTCTTGATGATACCATTCGCGCTGCCCAATTTATTAGAAATAAGGCAGTTCGTTATTGGATTGATAATCAAGCGGTTAGTAAAAGTGACTTATATAAGCTGTGCAAAGACTTAGCGGCTGAATTTGACTTTGCTTTAAAGTTAAATTCCGCAGCGCGTCAAGCCAGTGCCGAAAGAGCTTGGGCTGCTATCTCAAGTTTCTACAAGCGTTGTAAAAAGCAGGAGAAAAAGAAAGGTTATCCCAAGTTTAAAAAGCATTGTCGTTCGGTAGAGTATAAAGTCTCAGGTTGGAAACTATCTGATGATTGCAAAATTATTACTTTCACAGATGGCTTTAAGGTTGGTTCTTTATCTGTATTCTGTAATTCATCTACGCGAGAAGACCTTCATCGACTTAAAATCAACCGCGTTCGTGTAGTAAGAAAAGCGGATGGGTATTATGTCCAATTCTGCCTTGATGCTGACCGCAAGGAAGTTGGGGAATTTACTGGCAATGTTGTTGGGTTAGATTTGGGGTTAAAATATTTCACCAAAGACCAAAATAATAATGCTGTCATTTATCCTCAATTCTTGAGAAAGTCAGAACGCAAACTCAAAAAAGCTCAGAAGCGGTTAAGTAAAAAGTTTGTCAAAGGTAAAAAACCTCAGTCAATTAATTATCACTCTTGCCGGAAACGACTAGGTAGAGTTGCTCTAAAAATCCAAAGACAGCGTAAAGATTGGGCTATAAAGCAAGCTCGATGCGTAGTTCACTCTAACGATGTGATTGTCTATGAGGATTTGAGGATTGCGAACATGGTCAAGAATCACCATTTGGCTAAATCCATTTCTGATGCTAGCTGGCATCAGTTCACTCAATGGTTAAAATACTACGGGAAAATCTGGGATAAAGCAGTTGTGGTAGTAACGCCCACTTATACATCTCAAGATTGTAGCAATTGTGGGCAGAGAGTGAAAAAGTCACTCAGCACCCGAACTCATTCATGTTCTAGCTGCAAAATTGAAATATGCCGTGATACCAACGCGGCAATTAATATCCTCAAGAAAGGAATGAAGATATTAGGAGTTGAGTGGCAAAACAACAGTACCCAAGGGCATTGGGAATCTGCATCGAAAGATGGAAAGCATGGGGAGAAGACCACCAATACTATTGATGGGAAACTTGATATAGCAAGTGGATTTCTGTGAACCATGAATTAGAATCCCCGTACCTTTAGGTCGGGGAGTATGTCAAAGTAAAGGCTAGGATAAACTTCACACAACATCTGCGCGCGGGGGCAAGCCCTAACCCTAGCCTAGCCTTCGGCAACGCTGCGCGTACGGCAAAGAGTCCCTCTAACGGGAACGCCAAGAACGGGCTACATCCTTCATACTTCCCTAGGCCCTACTTTGGCAGCAACTCTGCTTGAGGGCCACGTTTAGCGGCGACCTTCTGCTGCAATATTTGTAGTGCTTTAGCATACTGCGCGTCTGCTGGCGTACCAACTTTATCACGATTTTGGAGGAAGAGTGATTGTTTTTGCGGTGTTGTCAGTTTTAGCAGCACGTCAGGAGCAATACCTGCATGGTTAATATCACGACCGCTAGGGGTGTAGTATTTAGCAATCGTCACTGCTAACCCAGAACCATCTCCTAAACTGCGAACTGATTGCACCAAACCCTTACCAAACGTCTTTTCTCCCACCAAAACAGCACGTTTGTTGTCCTGTAAAGCGCCGGAAAGGATCTCGCTAGCACTAGCTGAACCATCATTCACCAGCACCACCAGCGGTTTATTCGTCAAAGCGCGGTGATTAGACTTTTCAATATCTTGTTTCCCTTGACGGTTAACCGTTGAGACAATTGTGCCGTCTTCCAGCCACATTTGGGCAATTTCCACACTGGATAAGAGCAAGCCGCCAGGGTTGTTACGTAAATCCAGAATGTATCCAGTTACTTGTTTTTTCTCTAAATCTGTAATAGCGTTTCGCATTTCCGCAGCAGCATTGGCGCTGAATTGATTCAAGCGAATGTAGCCAACACCACCAATAGGAGTATTTTGATAGGAGTATTTTACCGGGTGGATTTCGATCCTTGCCCGTTTAATTTGAAATTCCTTTTGCTGACCGTTGCGTAAAACTGTCAGTTTCACACTGGTTCCAGGCTGTCCGCGAATTAGACCTACTGCTTCGTTGACATCCATGCCTTTAGTGCTTTTGCCATCAATCTTGGTGATAATGTCTTTGGCGAGAAGACCAGCAGCAAAGGCGGGAGTATCCTCAATAGGCGAGATCACGCTCAGCTGCTTTGTTTTCTCGTCTGCACCAATTTGGATGCCAATTCCGATAAGTTCTCCAGAAGTATCCACTTGCATATTCTTGAACTCTTCCGGATTCATAAAGCGAGTGTAAGGATCGTTGAGCTTCTCTAACATTTGCCGGATGGCTTTGTAAGCATCCTGATTGTTAGTGTAAGAACGGCTCAGATAATCTTTACGTACAGTCTGCCAATTCACCTTGTTAAAAGTGCCATCCACGTATTGACGGTCAATAATCTGCCAGACTTCATCTACCAATTCTTTCGGGCTTTCACGAAAGAAAGCCTGACTTTGGGAGTGAACACTAACACTGGTAAAGGCAGCTGTGGACAGCATCACTGCTGTTGCGCCTAATAAGATTCCACGCTTGTTCATGGCCATAATCACTGCTGAGCCGGAGGAAAATGCAAACCGAAGTATGCTCAATTTAGCACAGCGAAATAGGGACTAGGGGCTAGGGAGTAGGGGCGCTTAGGCTAGGAAAAAGGCAGAAATGATCAATGATCAATGATGAATGATGAAATTAGCATTCACCATTCATCATTCTTTGCCCTTAGTTTCTTATGGATCCACCCAGCGATCGTCTGCTTTAATTAAGTTAATCAATTCCTCTACCCCCTGAGATTCGGGTACTCTTTTAATTTCTTCTCTGCCACGATACAAAGAGATAAATCCAGGCTGCTTGCCAACATAACCGTAGTCAGCATCTGCCATTTCTCCAGGCCCGTTGACGATACAACCCATAACAGCGATATCAAGTCCAGTCAGGTGTTTTGTTGCTTCCCGTACTTTGTGTAGCACTTCTTCTAAATTAAATAACGTGCGCCCGCAAGAAGGACAAGCAACATACTCCACCATTGTTTTCCTCAAGCCCAGTGCTTGCAGAATGCTGTAGCAGACAGGAATTTCTTTTTCTGGTGCTTCTGTAAGCGATACCCGGATGGTGTCACCAATTCCTTCTGCTAAAAGTGTACCAATCCCGGCAGTGGACTTGATGCGACCGTATTCACCATCACCCGCTTCTGTTACACCCAAATGCAGGGGGTAATCCATTCCCAGTTCATCCATTCGCTGCACCATCAAGCGATAGGCTGCTAGCATCACTGGTACTCGTGAAGCCTTCATGGAAATGACAAGGTTACGGAAGTCCAGGGATTCACAAATGCGAATAAATTCCAAAGCTGATTCCACCATGCCTTCTGGAGTGTCGCCATAACTGAACAGCATTCTTTCAGCCAGGGAACCGTGATTAACGCCAATCCGCATAGCTTTACCTTGGTCGCGCAAGGAAATAACTAAGGGTTCTAGAGTTTCACGAATTTTTTCGCCAATCTCTTCAAATTCGGCTTGAGTGTATTCAGTTCTATCATCTTTAGATTTCTCAAATACATATAACCCTGGATTAATCCGCACTTTATCAACGTGCTTTGCTACTTCCAAGGCAATTTTCATGCCATTGTGATGCACGTCGGCGACTAGCGGTACTGGTTGGTAAGTTGCAGACAATTTCTGCTTAATTTCTGCCAAGGCTTTGGCGTGAGCCATGCTTGGTACTGTCACCCGGACGATTTCGCAGCCAATTTCGTGCAGGCGACGAATGGCAGCAACTGAGCCGTCTATGTCCAAGGTGTCTTCGTTAATCATAGATTGCACTACCACAGGGTAGCCACCGCCAATGGTAACATTACCAACTTTCACCGGACGAGTCTGGCGGCGGTGAATAGTGGTGTCAGTAGATTGACGGTTGGTGACATTAGAAGTAGCCGGATTGGGCAGCGTCTGCATAACCTATTAGCTGTTTTTTGTAGCGAGAATATCAGATGTTGCTATCTGTCTTTCAGATTGCCATAGTTGAGGCAAGTTTGGGTGAGTCAACACAGATATTGTGGCAGGCTTGGGAAAGTGCAGTTGCGCTGTTTAAGCAAGCAAGATTGCCATTAGCAACGCTCGAACGGCTGACATACGCCTTTGCTTACCGAAATTTTAACCTAGACCGGAGTAGCTGCATGAAAGCTAGCCAAACAAAAGGAGGGATAGTAGACTTGTATCGTTTCCAAAGTCTACGTGGTTCTTGCATTAACCGATAAAACCACTCTAAGCCTAAATTCCTCATCCACATAGGGGCGCGTTTGTGAATTCCTGCATAGACAGGGAACACTCCGCCGACACCAATCATGACAGCATGAATTTTGTCTTTGTGTTGATTCATCCAGTACTCTTGTTTGGGACATCCTAAAGAGACTAAGACTATTCCTGCTTTGCTGTCATGAATCTTTTGAATCAAAGCCTCATCCTCGGCGCGTGTGAGTGGGCGGAAGGGTAGTGGCTCCATACCTGCTATTTGCAATTTAGGAAACTCATACTCTAATCTGCTTCTCATTTTGTCTAGGATTGCTGACTCAGAACCCAAGAAGAAAATGCTAATGTTGCGTTGGGAAGCTTTTTGGCATAAAGACAATAAAATATCCATTCCAGCCACCCGATTTTGCGATCGCGCTCCCATTAGCTTTAGCATCCAAACCAAGGGCATACCATCCGGAGTCACCATATCTGCATTTTTTAATACTGAGCCGAACTCTGGATGCCAATGAGCTTCGGTGAGCATATGTACATTTGCTACACAAACTACCTTGCTTGCACGATTGCTAGCCCATTCCAATATCATCTCGATTTGAACATCAAAAGGTGCAGCTGTGACAGGTGAGCCAATTACTTCAATGTCATGCTTAATTAGTTGGTAATTTGTAACTTGATGTGCAGTTGTGGCTGATGAGTTGATCGCATCAATGCCTTGCTTAGTTGTTTGGTAATTTATAACTTTTAGCTCTTTTCCCTCTAAATTTTTATTTTGACGCTGATAGGAAAATGCTAATTTTGTTTGATTCTTTCTTTGCCTTCTTTCGGCTTTTATTAACATCTCAAGTATATTCCTTAATTTTGGCAATAAAACAAAACTTTTACTAGACAAAAATACGAGTTAATAGTTAATAAATAAGTAATTAACTTAAAAATATCTGCTAGTTAGCTTTTTACGCAAAACTGCAGTATCCAGGTTAATATCAGTTTATATAAAACGATATTTAATGTTATTATTCTTGCTGGCAATAGCAAAAAGTATGTTACTGTGTTTATGTTTGAAAGTTAGAAGTAATTATTTATTTAAAACTAGAATATATTCAGAATATAAGCTTTTACAAGGATAGTGCCACTGCTTTATTAAAAAAATATATTGAATTAGTGGGTAATAGTGAAACTAAATAAGGATTTGATTTAATTTTTAGGTTTAGTTATTTATAGAAGTATTTTAATTTTATGTAAAGTTATCTTTTTGTATTGACAAAACAAAAAAGTGTGCCTATAGATTATTAGCGATCGCCTGCTAAGGAAAAAACTATTGAATAATCACAGATGCTCAGCAAACTAATCAAGCCACGCCAAATTGAATAATACGCTCGTTGAGCTATTAAGCACATATAGGCTTGATTCATAATCAACACCAAAAGCTTGATTTAAGCTTTAAATCGATGCGGACTACTTCCTTATAAAGTCAACAGCTAGCTATAAGATTTCAGAAACAATTAACAAAACTTTATCTTAAAATAGGCAGCTAGCTAGTAGTTTCTATATCTGTAATAAGTTAGAAAAACTTGTAATTTAACTGCTTTGTTTGAACTGTGGGCAATAATACTTAGGAGCTAAGTTTTTAATTAATCCTAAGTCAATAATGGTAGGTCTTTCAGACAACTGGCTGCCACTGGCTTGAACGATTTGCTCGGCTTGTAAATTTTGAATTGTATCAAGAGAAAGTCCTGACTTAAGTCCATTACAAACAGCATGAGCATAGCCAATATTTACTTGGGATGGCTGTTTAAGAAAAATATCCTGTAGAGCGGGATACTTTTTGATTAAAGCTTGTTTGTAATCAACCAAGAATAAGTTATCAATATTTGCAGCAACATCAACATAAGTACGCTTAGAACCGCACAAAGAGTGAGATAAATCAACAATTCGACCAGATTGAGCGATCATGTAGCAGGGATAATCAGGCTCAGAGGCGATCGCGGACAAATTAGAGCTAGAAAAAGCCGAGAAAAAGATAGTGGATACGACAATCAAGCGAAAGCTTTTTAGCATTTTGAATACCAATTAGTATTTGTTCCCTAAGTTTCGCCTAAATGGCAGGTAGACTGTTTGACCGATGTAAAATATTTTGAACGTAAAGTAGATAAAGTCGCTGCATTTGTCTCCTACCGTCTCCTGGTAAAAGAACAAGTGCAGCGAACCTATTTTGAACAAGATGTTTACAGCAAGCGCGATCGCTTCTTCGCCGTAGTTAGGATGTTCAACTGACAGAATCACTGCTGGGATTCATGTTTTCTTCATCAGCCATATGGTGCGCCATATGCTGGGTGCCATTGTCTTCAAAAGGATTATATAAATGACCTGATTTGTCTGACATCAGATCTTCTGGACTACTAGCAACCCTAAAACTGACTGAACGCCCTGAAGGACGAGTGGCTAGAGTTGATGGTTGAGTTGGTATTAAGGCTTGCAGATCGGCAGCCGCACTGATACGACCTTGATCCCAAGGCCACATCATATCATTCAGGTTATGCCCATAAGGCTTACCAGGGGCAGTGTACCAGTTGCTACCCCAATGATCGTTAACCTGCCATTGCGCCCAGATCCGGTCTACGTTAGCGTGCAGCAGCCAAAACGTTGGATCGTTAGGAGAAGTGGCGACATTTGCAGTTGAGCCTCCCATCCACAGGTGCGCAGTAGCATGAGCTGTAGTTTCCAGGGAACTGCGAAACTTATCGTATGTAGTTAGGGCAAGCGCTTGATTTACTTGAGTTTGTGTAGGTAGTCTGTCAAGCGAACGCAAATAGCGAGTGAGTGGTTGTGTAGCTGTAGATTTGCCAGCCCACGTGTTGCCACTTAAGTCTGTTCTCTGAAGCCATCTATTAGCTGCTGAGAAAAAACCAGACTGAACAGCACCGCCCCCTACTCCAGAAGAGCCGCCATTGGGTCCCAAGAAGTTGTTTTGAAAGATAATGTTTTGGGTAGCATTACGATCTGTGAAATCCCAGTAGGGAAGTGTTACTGACGGATCTACTACCTGCAAAAGGTGTTCAAATTCGTAGATAAATTCACGATGCCAAGGTAAAAAGGCAGCATTACCATGAGCAGGATTGGAAAAACGTCTACCATCAGGACCTATGCGTCCCGATACGTCTGTAGTTCCTAAATGCGTTGCTACAAACTGGTCAAAGATACTGATTTGCGTACCGTCTCTGCCTGAAGTCATGGTTCGTTTCAAGCTGACGATCGCATTCACTAATCTGTTGATTTCGTCTTGGGTTAAACTGGCAGCATTTTTCCTGACCTTTAGATTAGTGTTGCTTCCTTGGATAGGAAGCGTGTCATAGGTGTAGCCTAATGACTCATAATTCAGCACATCTGCTGGTCGTACACTACCTTTTGTGAAACTAATCGCATCAGCTGGCTGATTAAGAATCACTAACTGAGTAAAAAGAAATAGCCCAGTAAAAAAGAATAGAACACTTTTAACGAAGCTGCGCGTATTAGTAGATATACCAATACGAGCATAGATGTATTTGAGATCCATAAGAATACGTATCTATACAGATAAAAGTTATTGAGAAGAACCTATTTGACTAACAAAATTCCTGAATTTTTCAAATTGCTAGTCTTGATTAGATGTCAATTGTTCAGAGCTAGCAAGCCTTAACGAGTGAGCGATCGCCACCGTGTGAGAACTAACAAAAGTCTTCAAATTCACAACACATTAGTAACTTGTTTTTTTTATAACAAAAATACTTAATTAAATTACGTATATTTACATAATCTTACCAAATACTTCATAAAACCTTTATAAAGGTTACGGCTACTGAGTTACAACTAACGTATTACCGTCACACTAAACCTGAAGCGATGGTGGAAAATAACCCAATATAAGTTGGATACAATACAAGCCCAGCAATAATTATATAGCTTGCAGCCGAGCTAAATACAAATATCCAAAAATTGACAGTATAGATGTTTTAGTATATCTACGTATATATATTGGTTTTTAGTTCTTCTTTCTGTATCGATGTTCTTGCCATCGAAGACCGATTAAGCTGATGACAAATAGCATATAACCAGGTTCTTCTATCTGAGAAAAAACTAAACCAAAAGTGAACACACAAAAGACTAAAAATCTAGAAAAGTCATCTTTGCAAACAAAGCGCCATACTAAAAACCAAAGATAAAGGTAGGACCCTAACCCGATAAAACCTAAATCTCCCCAGATACCCGCCCAACCAAACAAAGGAGAGAACATACTAGATTGGTCGCCAAGCCAGCTTGCTGCTACTGCGGCCCAAACTGCTTTAGTAGCAGCATGGGTAGTAGAACCTAGTGGCTCTAATAAATCTGCATATTCAAGAAGCATCCACCCTCCTAACCGTCCAACAGTATGACCGGGACCAAGCCCAAGCAGCGGATTTAGCAGTGAATGATAGTAAAAAGGGACAATAGAAAATGTTGCTAGCTTAAGTTTGCTAGCCTCACCATTAGGACCATAAATTTCTGGCCTCATCCAAGTGTTAAATGCTTGGAAAGCAGGCACATTCTGCACGCACCAGACCAACACGAAAATAACGATAATTGCAGCTAACAGGTACTTAATTGCCTGCTGAATGTCTTTGAACTTAGTTAATAATAAAAGTACCCAAGCCAGCAAAAAAATTAGAAGTACCTGCTTGGCATCAGCAAGCAGCATATGCCAAAACGTAGCAAGTAATACAGTTGTGCGAAGCCATAGAGGAACAGTTTTAGCATATAAGAAGTAATACACTCCGAAACTTAAAGCAACTGAAGCACCTATAACGTGACCAGCTCCTTGGGCGATAAATACTCCTTTGATGTTATCTGAAAGACCTGGACGAGTTTGCAGTTTGAGAACATAGTGCTGGACAAAGGCAAACACAGTGTTGATCAAGCCAGAATAAATTAGCAATTTTTTGAATCGTTCAATTCTGGCTAAAGACATCGGAATGCTAATCAAAGCCAACAACATCATGAAAGGTTCGCCAAGAAGTAAAAAATCTACAACTACGTTGATCGCTCCAGCGCTATTTAAAAGCGCACTAGCAACCATGACTGTAAGCAAGATAGCTAAGCCAATAAATATTGCTTGAGCGATCGCAATTTGATTCTTACTTCTGGTTTTGGTGTTAAATATTGTAAAAAAACAAACCCAAGGAATAATTCCTAAATGTAACAGGTTTACAACAGATGGAAATTTTAATAAGCTGAGAACTCTGGGATAAAAAGCAGCGCAAAACGCAAACGTCACCAGAGAAGAAAGCTGAATATATCCCTTTTTTTTATTTCGATATATAGCTGGTGAATTCATTTAGTTATCTCTGTAGGTAAGTATCTCAATAATTGTTCATTCTTGTCTAGATTATTTATAACCGACATATAAAGGAATTATGCTACCGTTACAATGCTGTGGTGTATTGCCTCTATCTAAAGTTTTCAGTACACCATTTCTACTTTCACTGACTAAAGTTTTATAAAAATTTCGGTTAAAATTACATTCGCCGATAGTAAGCGAAACAGCAGAGTTTTCGTTGGCGAACATTGGTGTTGTTTTGGGGGTAGAAGTAGAATAAATAAATCCGCCTGCTATCTCAGTTTTTGCACCAGCTTTAGTTTCTACAAGAATACCTCCTCTTTCAGTTTTAAGACCAAGAATCCATAAGCTACCGCCGTTGTTAGAAATGTGCGTACCGTCGTTTTCAGGATTAAGTTGCCTTGCCCAAACCTTTTGCCGATTAAATGTCCAAGGCCCTCCTACCACATCTTCAACAAAAAGTTTGCCAGTACCAATATTGGAATAGCTGGCTTTGCCACCGCTAGAAGCTAGACCCATACTGCTGAGAACTAGTGTTCTGGAAGCAGCATGGATAATTCCGCTACCAACTCCGTCTAAACGCTCTATGACTACAACAGGCGCTTTGCCATTTTCAAAGCGAAAATTTCCTTTACCTGCAATACTAGCCTCTAGTCCAATAATTCTTTTAACGTTATTTCTGAGATAAATTGTTTGATTAATGATATAATTCCCATTGGGAAAATATACAGTTGTTTTCCCAGAGTCAATCGCCGCCTGAATTGCCGCACTGTCATCCACATTATCATTAAGAACTGCACCAAAATGAGTCGGACTTTCCCAATTACTTAAGGCATCCCATTGCACTTCTGGTGTTTCCTCTATCGGCAAGTTTAAGGATTTTGGTGGAGTGGAAAAAATGTTATGGATTGGATGAGAAACAAATTCCGACACTAATGAGCTAGTAGCATTCCGTCGAGTACCATTGTTATTTTGGATGGCAGTTTGATAACCAGATGTCTTGATATTACGAGCGAATAATGTTGAGTCGTTCTTAATGGCAGATGATTGAATTGAAGTACCCGTTGCAGTTAATTTGGCATCAATTAAAGTTATAATGCCATCTTTGTTATAAACTACTGGGACAGAGTTGTTAGTTTGTAACTTTCGGATACTAATTACTTGTCCATAATTAGCTAAACCATATTCTTTTTGGTTTTGCAAAGTAATATTT